>JAILRP010000061.1 GCA_024698075.1 Lachnospiraceae bacterium | reverse complement strand
ACTACGACGGAAACTTCGCCGGACGTAAGGTCGGCGAGATGAGCGGCGTTGCTATAGGACAGGACGGTAAGATCACCGCATCTTATGACAACGGAACGACAAGGCTTCTCGGGCAGATCGCGGTTGCGAACTTCTCCAATCCTTCCGGCCTTGAGAAGATCGGCGACAACCTCTACCAGTCAACTCCGAACTCCGGTGCATTCGACGGAATAGGCGAAGACATAACATCCGGATCGGGTGCGATGTCAACAGGCGTTCTGGAAATGTCAAACGTGGACCTTTCGGCCGAGTTTACCGACATGATCACGACACAGCGTGGTTTCCAGGCGAACAGCCGTATTATCACGGTTTCAGACTCGATGCTCGAGGAACTGACGAACCTTAAGAGATAATAAACAGTTTATATAGCCCCGGGGGTGCACACAGAGTGTGCATCCCTTTTGGGCACCTATAAAAGAATTCATAGACATTTACATATTTTTTTAGTAAAATGACTATGTGCGTTTACATGCTGATAGGAGGGGCCCACGAACTGACGTGAGGTTTGTCCTTACGTCAGTTAGGGGGAAGAACCTGTCTGCACCGCGAGGCCTCATTCTCCGAAGGAGAATTTTTATGGCCGAGCGTCCAATAAGTAAATGTTGGGTGGTATAAAAAGTTGGATTTAGCAACCTTAATAGGTGTAATTGCCGGACTTGTCTTTATGTTCGTATCTATCCTGCTCGGACAGGATGGTGCGGCCGGAATCAAATACTTCCTGGATGCGCCCTCTGCCATGATCACTTTCGGCGGAGCTTTTTCCGCTATATTCGCAGGTACGAGCATCAAGGATTTCGTGGGCGGCTTAAAGAGCGCCAAGATCGCATTCATGCATGGGGATGAGAACCCCGGAGGTATAATACAGAAAATAATAGATCTTTCTAACGTTGCACGTAAGGAAGGTCTGCTTTCGCTTGAAGAAGCCGCATCGGGGCTTGATGATGTTTTCCTGCAGAAGGGCGTCATGCTCATCGTCGACGGTACAGACCCCGATCTTGTACGCGGCATAATGGAAACAGAACTTATCAGCATAGATGACCGCCATAAAGTAAACATAGGCTTCTGGGAAGACCTCGGCGGAATGGGCCCTGCATGGGGAATGATTGGAACCCTGCTCGGACTCGTCATGATGCTTTACCATATGGATGATGTTGCGGCACTCGGCCCGAACATGGCCGTCGCCCTCATCACGACATTCTACGGATCGGTCCTTGCGAACTGGATCTGTGCGCCTTTTGCTTCAAAGCTCAAGAAGGTGAACGGCGCCGAAATGAAAGTCAAAGAGATAACCATCGAAGGCCTCCTGTCCATACAGGCCGGCGAAAACCCGAGGGTTATAGAAGAAAAACTCAAGTCGTTCCTGGCACCCGGTGACCGCGGATCCAGCGGCGGCGAAGAAGGGGGAGGCGAAGAGTAGTGGCTAAACGCAAAGAAGAAGAGCCGCCAAAAGGCGCGCCGGCGTGGCAATCGACCTTTGCCGACCTGATGAACCTTCTGCTGTGCTTCTTCGTTATGCTTTTTGCGATGTCTACGATAGACGCAGAGAAGTTCGCATTAGTTGCAGCAAGTTTTTCACAGACGTTTTCGATATTTGACTCGGGCGGTTCCTCACTCCTCGAGGGCCTGCTCATAAACAACGGCGTCAGCCAGCTGTCCCAGCTCGATGAGTACATGAACACGATGGGACAGGCTGCGGAATCCGATGTGGAATCGGATGAGTTCAAGGAGTTCGACGAGAAGGTTTCGGATGTGCAGCAGGAGATGCTGAAACAGAACGAGGAGCTCGCCGAAAAGATCGAAGAAGCCGTTGCCGAACAGAACCTGCAGGGTGACATAGATGTCGACTTTACATCACAGTATGTTGAGCTGACGCTGAACGGAGCCCTCCTCTTCGATTCGGGAAAATCAGAACTTAAGGCCGAAGCCCTCCCCCTCATGGAAAAGGTCGGCGTGATACTTCAGAAATATGCCGAGTCCATCATAGAGGTAGAGGGACATACGGACAACGTTCCGATACACACGGCAAGATTTGCCAACAATAACGAGCTTTCAAGCGCAAGGGCGCTCTCGGTATTTGACTATCTTGTTGAACATACAAATCTCATTCCCGCGAACATCAAGCACAGCGGACGCGGCGAATACATTCCGGTGGCGGATAATTCAACACCGGAGGGACGTGCGAAGAACCGCCGCGTTGAGATAAAGATATACAATCCGCTCGCGGCGCCTTAAGGCATTGTGATACGGGGTGTGGCCGGCCGCCCCTGATCTGCCGGCAGGAGGAGAGATAAATGAAAAAAAACTTGATGTCAGTCATAATCCTGGCTGTCCTGGTCGTGAATGTCGTGCTTACAGGCATAATAATGTTCTCAACCGTATCAGCCAACCGCAAGACGATAGCGCTTGTTGATGACATTGCCGCCATACTGAACCTCGAGCTCGAAAGTTCCGCGGGATCGGAAGAAGCGGAAGCGGAGGAAGTGGTTCTTCCCGAGAATTCCGAAGTCTACGACATAGCCGATTCCATGACCGTGGCACTCAAGGCCGACGGCGACGGCAAGGACCATTACGCAATGTGTTCGGTGTCGTTCTCGATAAACAAAGAACATCCTGATTACAAGACATACCAGCCCATGATCGCCGCAAAGGAAAGCAAGATCAAGAGCGAGATAATCGAAGTAGTCGGACAGTATACAAAGGAAGAAGCCCAGGCGAACGTCCATGGGATCGAAGCCGCGATCCTCTCAAAGGTTCAGGCCATGTTTGATTCCGATTTTGTATACGAGGCGTACTTCAGGGATATTAAGTTCCAGTAGGAGCGTGCAGGCAGGTCCTTCACACTATGTGGGCCCCTCCTGCCAACAATTATAAAGTGAGGTGAGCTTAATGGGCGAAGTTCTCTCGCAAAATGAGATTGACAGTCTGCTTCAGGCCCTAAGCTCTGGCGAACTTGATGCGGATGATATCAATAACATTGACGAGCGATCGGCGAAAAGTTACGACTTCAGGCGCCCGGCCAAGTTTTCAAAAGAGCATCTTAGAACACTGGAGATCATATTTGAGCATTACGGACGTCTGCTTTCGACCAACCTGCCGGTTTACCTTCGCAAGAATATACAGGTCAGCGTAGTCAACTCGGAGGCATGTACATTTTCGGAATTTTCGACCGCACTTGCCAATCCGGTGCTCTTAGCGGTTGTGAACTTTGACCCGCTTGGCGGAAACGTGCTTCTCGAGATCGCTGCAAACCTCGGCTATGCCATAATCGACAGAATGCTCGGGGGACAGGGCAATCCGCTTGACAAGAGCAGGGATTTTTCCGAGATAGAACGCTCGATCATTGATAAGATCATAACGGTATGTGTACAGCTTCTGCGTGAGCCGTGGAAGAACGTTACGGATATCAATCCTTACCTCGAGAGGGTAGAGACGAACCCGCAGTTCGCACAGATAATCGCCCCTTCGGAGATGATCGCGATCGTAACGATAAACGTCAAGATCGGGGATGTCGAAGGACTGATGAACGTGTGTCTGCCGTATTTCACACTCGAGTCTGTAATGGACAAGCTGAACACTAAGTACTGGTTCGCCAACATGAAGGACAACAACGACGAAGAGTTCGGCGAACATATCGAGACGATCATCAGGAAGATATCGATGCCGATAAGGGCGGTCCTCGGGCGAAGCACGATAACGGTGAGCGATTTCGTGAACATACAGCTCGGAGATATTATAAAGCTTGGAAGCAAGGTTGATTCACAGCTTGATGTATATGTAGGAAATCTCATGAAGTTCAAGGCTCTTCCGGGTACGTCGAGAGACGGATACGCGGTCAGGGTCACAGAGGTGCTGAGAGAGGAGGAACACCAATGATCATTGCGTTGGATGGACTCCGACAGCTTGGCGGCATATGTTCTGATAAAATGAGGAGAGGAGGAATAGAGTATGGACGGAATGTTATCGCAGGATGAGATAAATGCTCTGCTGTCTGGCGGCATACCTGATGCGGCCCCGGCTGACCCTCCTGCCAATTCGGCACCGGCAAGCTCCGCGCCGGCCGGAGGCGACGAGCTGACGGATGAAGAAAAGGACGCCATCGGTGAAGTTGCCAATATAAGCATGGGCACGAGTGCTACGACTCTCTATTCCCTTGTAAACAGAAAAGTCAACATCACCACCCCGGTAGTTGACATGGCAACGTGGGATACGATAGTTTCCGAGTATGAGCGGCCGTGCGTATTCATTAAAATAAAATATACCGAAGGCCTCGAAGGCACCAACATCTTGATACTAAAGGAACATGATGTTAAAATCATTACAGACCTGATGATGGGTGGCGAAGGTACCAACATCGAGGACTCTGAGCTGACGGATATCCATCTCTCGGCCATTTCCGAGGCGATGAACCAGATGATGGGCAGCAGCGCCACATCACTTTCGTCGATGCTCGGCCGGATGATCGACATCAGCCCGCCCGAGGCAAACCTGGTTGATGTTGCCGGACTCGAAAAGCAGGAAGACATATCCTCATTCCTGTCGGGACGGTTCGTCAGGATCACATTCAAGATGCAGATCGGGGATCTGGTTGACAGCAAGATCATGCAGTTGTACCCTATTGACTTTGCAAAGAATCTGTATGATTATTTTATGGACAGCCAGGAACCGGAAGCACCTTCGGCACCGGAGCCCGCAGCCCCGACAATGGCGGCACCGTCAATGAACGCCCCTTCGATGGGACAGAGCATGGGTGCACCGTCCATGGGAGCACCACAGATGGGACAGCCGATGGCAGCTCCGAACATGGGTGTGCCGATGGGTGCACCGGGCATGGATTTCTCGATGGGCATGGGCATGCAGCCTCAGATGGGGGCACCTCAGATGGGCATGGCAATGCCGAACATAAACATCCAGCCCGCAAGCTTCACACCGTTCTCAACGGATGTAAGCGCGATGCAGAGCCAGGAGAACATAGCTCTCATCAAGGATGTGCCGCTTGAAGTTACGGTTGAGCTCGGCAGGACGAGCAAGGCAATATCGGATATACTTGATTTCGCACCCGGCACGATCATAGAGCTTGACAAGATAGCCGGTGAGCCTGTAGATGTGCTGGTCAACGGCAAGCTTGTGGCAAAAGGCGAAGTAGTAGTAATCGAAGAAAACTTTGGTGTAAGAGTCACCGAAATAATCAACTAAAGTATAGAGGAGAAAAACGATGGCAAAAAACATTCTTATCTGTGATGATGCAGCATTCATGCGCATGATGATCAAGGACATTCTCTCAAAGAACGGGTACAATGTTGCCGGCGAAGCAGAGAACGGTGCCAAGGCAGTAGAGAAATTTGCTGAGCTTAAGCCCGACCTTGTTCTCATGGACATCACGATGCCTGAGATGGATGGAATCCAGGCACTCAAAAAGATCAAGGAGAGCGATCCGTCCGCACTGGTCATCATGTGCTCGGCTATGGGTCAGCAGGCTATGGTTATCGAGTCGATACAGGCCGGGGCTAAGGACTTTATCGTTAAGCCTTTCCAGGCAGACAGGGTTATTGAGGCTGTTAAAAAAGTCGTAGGATAATAGCATGTTACTTGCGCAGGTTTCAGACAGGGCAGAAAGCATCACACAGTTTCTGACCGTGTTTCTGGTATTTATTTTGGTGCTTGCGCTGACGTATTTAACGACCAGGTTCGTCGGCGGATACCAGAAGGCAAAAACGGCCGGAAGCAACTTTGAAGCCATTGAAACATACAGGATCACTAACGGCAAATACCTTCAGATCGTAAAGGTCGGTTCGAAATATATCGTCATCGGGATATCTAAGGACAGCATAACGAACATATGCGAGCTTTCGGAAGATGAGATCAGGCAGGTGGCGGGACCGGCGGCACAGTCTGCGGATGCCTTTAAGGATCTGTTTGAAAAAGCCAGGCAGAAGTTTGGCAAAGGCGGCAGGGATAATGAAAAATAGCGTTAGCATTGGGGGCAGAAGAGGAATCACCATCTTTTGCTTCCTTGTGTATTTGGTGGCGTTTTTGTTTATGTCACCCACAAACATATATGCCAGTGAAGTCAACGACCTCGGGATCACGACCGATTCCGGGCCGGACCGTCCCACTGTCATAAGGGAACCGGGAACCGCCGAAGAGGCGGCCGACATAAGGGACCTGAACGTGTCGAACAATCTATCCATCACATACACGGATGAACAGGGCAACCTTTCGGGCACGCTCCGTATCCTTATCACACTTACCCTTGTAGCACTGGCGCCGTTCCTCGTGATGATGATGACAAGCTTTACGAGGATCCTTGTGGTACTTCATTTTGTCAGATCAGCTCTCGGAACCCAGACAGCACCGCCCAATCAGGTGCTCATCGGACTGACGCTGTTTCTGACTTTTTTTATTATGAATCCTGTGATCACCGAGATAAACACTACGGCGGTCAGGCCTTTCGAGGCGGGAGAGATGACGCAGAGCGAGTTCATCGATACAGCCGTAAAGCCGCTCCGCGAATTCATGTATCCGCAGACGCAGACCAAAGATGTGCGCCTGTTCATGGATATAGCCAAGATAGAAAGCGTTGAATCCATAGATGACATACCAACTCGCGTGCTCGTGCCCGCATTTGTCATAAGCGAGCTTCGCAGGGCGTTCATCATCGGATTCCTGATATACATACCGTTCATCATCATAGACATGGTCGTCGCGTCGACGCTGATGTCAATGGGTATGATGATGCTGCCGCCGACCACGATATCGATGCCGTTCAAGATACTTCTGTTCATTCTTGCGGACGGCTGGAACCTCGTGATCGGAAATCTTGTCAAGACATTTTATTAAATGCAGGTAGGAGGGGCCCATCGAAGATGGGAGGAACATGGCTGCACCGCGAGGCCTATCGCGAAGCGATTCTAATGGCCGAGCAGTCCTTGTTAAATGCAGGTAGGAGGGGGTTTTTTCTATGATGGATATCGACAATGTCACAACGATAGTGAGGACCGCTCTTTATACGATCATAAAGTGCTCGGCGCCGATGCTTCTCGTATCGCTTGCGATCGGACTTGCCGTCAGCATTTTCCAGACGGTGACCTCCATCCAGGAGCAGACGCTTACGTTCGTGCCGAAAGTCATCGGCATCTTCGCGGCCATCATGCTCTTGGGGCACTGGATACTCGGGGAGGTCGTTGCGTTTACCGAAGAGCTGTGGAACGGATTTTCACTGTACATCAGATAGCAGATGATCGATTATCAGTTTACATTTGAAGACCTTGAGTTTTTCCTGCTCGTTTTTGCAAGGATTAGCGCTTTCATGTTCGTGGCGCCGTTCTTTTCGATGGCCAATACGCCGAGGAGAGTGCGGGCGGGATTTTCGCTCATACTGTCCGTGCTGCTGACGCAGGTGCTTTCTGACCATAATGTTCCTGAGTACTCAACGGTGCTCGGATATTCGGTGATAGTCCTCACCGAGACGCTGACCGGGCTTCTTATCGGTCTCGGAGCCAACATCTGCATGTCCATAGTACATTTTGCCGGCAAGGTTGCGGACATGGACATAGGCCTTTCGATGGTGCAGGTGCTCGACCCGCTGACAAGGCAGAACACGGGTTTTGTCGGAACCATATACCAGTACTGCCTGGTGCTCATAATGCTGATAACGGACATGCACTATTTTTTCCTGCGTGCGATCGTTGAGACATTTACGCTTATACCGATAGGCGGGGCAAAGTTTTCTTCGGAAAAGCTCCTTACCGTCATGATACAGTTCATGACGGATTTCATAACGATATCATTCAGGCTCTGCCTGCCGATCGTGGCAGCGATGCTGATACTGAATGCGGTGCTTGGCGTGCTCGCCAAAACTGCCCCGCAGATCAATATGTTCTCCGTAGGTATACAGATCAAGATACTTGTCGGGCTCGGAATACTGTTTCTGACAGTCGGCACGATCCCGAGCGCTTCGGAGTTCATATTCAGGGAAATGAGGATCATGGTCACCGCGATGGTCAACAGCATGCGGTAGCCGTTTTAAGGGAAGAGGGGAAAGATGATCAGCCGGAATGAGCTCTTAAGGCTTAATCTGCAGTTGTTCGCCAAAGAAGGCCCGGGAGGCGAAAAGACCGAGCCTGCAACCGAGAAAAAGCTCACCGATGCCCGCAAGGAAGGGCAGGTTGCCAAGAGCAGGGAGCTCGGCCAGGCATTGGCGCTTCTGGGATTCTTCGTGGTGCTGAAGATCTGGATCGGTTCGATCGGCCATAATCTCCTGACCGGATTTAGGGCCAATTACGGCCTGATGAAGGAGATAACCACTCTTGTCGGCGGACAGATATCGATAAAGGATTTTACGAGGCTTTTAAATGCCAATATAATCAGGATGGCGCTTATTGTTGCACCGGTGTTCGCCGCAGCGGTACTCATTGCGGTAGTCTCCGATGTGTGGCAGGTCAAGTGGCAGCCGACTTCCAAGCCGCTGCGCCCCAAGTTTTCGAAGATCAATCCCATAAGCGGGTTCAAGCGGATCTTTTCAAAGGACAAGCTGGTCGAGCTGGTAAAATCACTTGCCAAGATACTGATACTCGGCTACATGGCCTATTCGACCATAAAGGATGAATTCGGCATCCTGTTCTCGCTTTATGACCTTGAGCTCATCGATGCGGTTAAGACGGTCGGAAATGTTGCGATCAATCTCGGACTCAAGATCAGCGCGGTCTATATTGTCATAGGATTCATCGATTACGGCTACCAGAAGTGGAAGTTCGCCGAAGACATGAAGATGACCAAGCAGGAAGTCAAGGACGAATGGAAGAACGCCGAAGGAGATCCCGCGATCAAGGGCCGCCAGAGGCAGAGGATGATGGAAGCCTCCAGGAGAAGGATGATGCAGGCCGTTCCTTCTGCGGATGTCGTCATCACGAACCCTACGCATTTTGCGGTTGCCATCAAGTATGATGTCACGGTCTTTGATGCACCTTATGTCCTTGCAAAGGGAGAGGATTTTCTCGCGGCCCGCATTAAGGACAGGGCGGCCGAAGCAGGCGTCACCATAGTCGAGAACAAGCCGCTCGCGAGGATGCTTTACTATAACGTGGACCTCGGAAGCCCGATCCCGCCCGAGCTTTATCAGACCGTCGCAGAGATACTCGCCGCGATCTACAACGCAAGGGCTGTTTAATGCTGGATATGCAGGAAGGAGGGGCCCACGAAGTGGGAGGATCCCTTGCTGCACCGTATGTCATGACTTGTCATGACAGGCTGAGCGCCGCTTGAGCGGAGTAAGCACGAGAAGCCTGGCCGAGCGTCCTTGATATTCATATAAAAATATAAGGGGAGGTGATAAGGATATGTTTAAGAAAATCGCTGTCGCGGACATCGGCGTGGCAATGTATCTTCTCTTTGCCTTCATATTCCTCATCGTTCCCATCCCCTCAGGTGTGCTTGACGTAGCACTCGCGGCCAATATATCGATAGCGTTCGTGGTGCTCTTTAATACGATGTTCGCAAAAGAAGTCCTGGATATGTCATTCTTCCCGACTCTTTTGCTGTTCACGACGATCTTCCGTATATCCCTTAACGTATCGTCCACGAGGCTGATACTGTCAACGGGCTCTCCCGGAAACGTCGTTGAGACATTCGGACAGTTCGTCGGCGGCGGCGACCTCATCATGGGAACCATCGTTTTCATCATACTGATAATCATTCAGTTCATGGTCATAAACAAAGGTTCCGAAAGAGTTGCCGAGGTTACGGCGAGATTCACGCTCGATGCCATGCCCGGTAAGCAGATGGCAATAGATGCCGACTTAAATACCGGAGCCATAACGGACGAGGAGGCAAAGGAACTGCGTGCCAAGATCCAGCAGGAGTCAAGCTTCTTCGGTTCCATGGATGGTGCTGTCAAGTACGTAAAAGGAGACGCGACCGCAGGCCTTATAATAACGTTTGTAAACATCATCGGCGGCATCGCGATGGGCATGCTCCGGCAGGGACTTGATTTTAACGCGGCCCTTTCCAAATACACGATACTTACGATCGGTGACGGGCTCGTATCACAGATACCTTCGCTTCTCATATCTCTTTCAACAGGTATCCTGGTAACGAAGGGATCGAAGGAAGCGGATTTTGGCACGATCCTCGTGTCGCAGCTTTTCGGAATGCCGAAGGCCCTGTATTTTGTCGGAGGAGTCATATGCTTCCTCGGCATAGTCACACCGCTTAATGCCGTCCTGTTCCTCGCGATAGGACTTCTGTTCATCGTGAGCGGGAGGATCGTTGCGAACAACATCGAGGCCGGCAAGACGGAACGGGCGGTCGAATCCGAAGAGGAGGAGGCAGAGGAAGTCAGGAAGCCGGAGAACGTCAATTCCCTGCTTCAGGTCGACCCCATCGAGCTTGAATTCGGTTACGGCATCATACCGCTCGCAGATGTCAACCAGGGCGGCGACCTGCTCGACCGAGTCGTCATGATCAGGCGTCAGGTGGCACTCGAACTCGGTACCGTCGTTCCGATAATAAGGCTCAGGGATAACATACAGCTGAACCCGAACCAGTATATAATCAAGATAAAAGGCATACAGGTCAGCGAAGGAGAGATACTGTTCGACCATTACATGGCGATGAACCCGGGCTTCGTTGAAGAGAAGATATCGGGAATAGATACGTTTGAGCCGTCGTTCCATCTGCCTGCGACATGGATAACGGAATCGCAGCGTGAACGTGCGGAGAGCCTCGGATATACGGTCGTCGATCCGCCTTCCATCATAGCCACGCACCTTACCGAGATCATAAGGCAGCATATAGACGAGCTGCTCACGAGACAGGACGTGCAGAACCTCGTCAACAATATCAAGGAGAGCAATCCGTCGCTTGTTGATGAGCTGACGCCCAAACTTTTGGGACTCGGCGAGATACAGAAAGTGCTCCAGAACCTTCTGCATGAAGGCATATCGATAAGGGACCTCATAACGATATTTGAAACGCTCGCGGACCATGCCACTGTGACAAGGGATACGGATGTTTTGACCGAATATGTCAGGCAAGCGCTGAAGAGGGCGATATCCGCCAAGTTCTTTGCGGCAAACGAGGCGACAAGCGTGATAACCCTCGATCCCAAGATCGAGCAGGAGATAATGAACAGCGTCAAGCAGACGGAGCAGGGCGCGTACCTGACGCTCGATCCCGAAAGGTCAAAGGAGATAATGAAGTCGGTCGGCGAAGAGGCGGAGAAGCTCGAGAACCTCGGAAGGAATCCGATAATCATTACCTCGCCCATAGTAAGGATGTATTTCAAAAAACTCACGGAAGATTTTTATCCGGATGTTATTGTAGTATCATATAATGAGATAGACACGAACGTTGAACTGAAATCAGTCGGAATGGTGACAGCATAAATGATAATCAAGAAATTCCAGGCAAAAACCGAAGCGGAGGCGGTATCGCTCGCCAAGAAGGAGATGGGCGAGAATGTCGTCATCATGAGCACGCGCAGCGTCAAGAAGAAGGGGCCGCTTTCATTCCTCAAAAAGCCGGTGGTCGAGGTTACCGTCGGAATGGAGGAAGAATCCGAGCGTCCCGCCAATCCTTTTTCAATGCTCGCGAAGCAGACGGTAATGAGCAAGCCTTCTTTTCCGGAGCCTCCGGCAGATGAGGAGCCGCCGGTGCGTGAGAAGAAGAGTGAGAAAGTCATCGAGCAGCGCCTTGACAGCCTTCAGTCGCTAATCGAAAAGCAGCTCACCAAAAATCCGGAGCCGGATGATTTTTCCATGGAGGACAGCGAGGATTCCTCGATAGCCTTCCTGAAGCTCATATACAATACGCTCATCGACAATGAGGTGGCCGAGAAGTATACGAACGAGCTCCTCGACGAGATAGGAAAGATCAATACGCCCAAGGCCAGCGTGGATTTTCTGCTTGGGAACATATACCAGAAGATGATCTTAAAGTTCGGGCAGCCGGTAACTATCCCGCTCGGCATCGAAAGGCAGAGGGTGATATTTTTCATCGGTCCGACCGGTGTGGGCAAGACGACCACGATCGCAAAGATCGCATCGCAGCTGAGCGTCAACCACAAGAAGAAGATAGTGCTCCTTACGACCGACACATACAGGATCGCGGCGGCCGAGCAGCTGCGCACCTATGCAAGCATACTGAACGTTCCGTTCCGCGTCATCTATACCGAGGAGGAGATGACGGCGGCGATCAGCGAATACAAGGATTACGACTATGTGCTCGTGGATACGGCGGGCCACTCGCAGCATAATGCGGAGCAGAAGGATTCGATGGCGCACTTCCTCCGCTGCATCGATGATTCGGTCGACAAGGATACCTACCTTGTCGTGAGTGCGACGACCAAATACAGGGATCTTCTCGCGATCGCCGACGCTTATTCCGAGTTCACCGATTACAAGCTGATCTTTACGAAGCTTGACGAGACCACGACGCTCGGCAATTTGTTCAACCTGTGCATGTACACGGGCGCATCGATGTCCTATGTCACATGCGGGCAGAACGTTCCCGACGACATAGAGGTGTTCTCGCCGCAGTCGACCGTAAAGCAGCTCTTAGGAGGCAAGTGATGGATCAGGCAGAAGGACTCCGCAACATAATAAAACAGAGCGCCATCTCCCGTCCGGCAGCAAGGGTCATCACCGTCACGAGCGGAAAGGGCGGGGTCGGAAAATCAAACGTTTCCATTAATCTTGCCGTGCAGTTCCGCCGCCTCGGGAAGAAAGTCATCATCTTTGACGCGGATTTCGGCATGGCAAACATCGAGGTCATGTTCGGGGCGATCCCGAAGAACAACCTCGCAGACCTTATATACCACGGTAAGAACATCCGTGAGATAATCACGATGGGGCCGATGGACATCGGGTTCATTTCGGGCGGTTCGGGGATCGCGAGCCTTTCCAATCTCGGAAGGGACTATATCGATTACCTGATCCAGAATCTGGCCGAGCTCGACCTTCTGGCCGATGTTATAATAATAGATACGGGGGCGGGCATAAGCGATGCGGTTCTCGAGTTCTTGGTCGCGAGCGGAGAGATACTGCTCGTCACGACACCCGAGCCGACCTCGATAACGGATTCATATTCGCTCTTAAAGGCTCTGGGACGTCATCCGGGATTTGACCGCGAAAATACCGCCATCAAGGTTGTCGCGAACAAAGTGGGAAGCTTTGAGGAGGGCAGGCAGCTGTACTCGAAGCTGAACGCGGTCGTCAACAGATACCTCAAGATACCGCTCTGCCTCATAGGCGTTATCCCCGAGGATCATGAGCTCGTAAAAGCTGTCATGCAGCAGATGCCGATCTCGATACAGAATCCGAACGCAAAGAGCGCACAGGCATTTACGGACCTGGCGACCGCACTTGAGACGAACGCCACGGTTCCGGTATATCATAAACGGGGGATGTCGGGATTTTTCGCATCAATGATCAGAGGGAGGTAATTCACAGGCTATGATTTCAAAATATGTTCAGATAGGAAACAAGATAGAGATAGAATCGATAAAGAAGACGACGGGAGAGCTCGGTGAGATAACGAGAAAGACTTACCGCAGCGAGCTGTATGACATCGAGAGCGAAGATATAATCAAGATCGCGATGCCGATGGAACAGAGCAAGATCGTCCTTCTTCCCGTTGATGCCGAATACAGTCTGTGCTTTTACACTCCCAACGGTCTGTACCAGTGCCTCGCAAGGGTGGTTGAAAGATATAAGAGCAATAATCTTTTCGTCCTGTCGATGGAGCTTGAGACGGAGCTGCAGAAATACCAGAGAAGGGAATACTACCGACTCAGCACCGTGCTCGACATGAAGAGCAAGGCGATAGACGAAAATACAGGGCTTTCCGGGACTGAGCAGGTGCAGTTCCTTGATACGGACCTGACATTTGACAACGGCACCATGGTCGACATCAGCGGCGGCGGCGCCAGGTTCATCTCAAAAGTCCAGTATACGGAAGGCTCACTCATAAGATTCGTTTTCTCGCTCTTTGTCAACGGCTCGATAACCGAATATAAGCTCGTGGGCAAAGTGCTCAGATCAGCCCCCATGGAAAACAGGGAGGATTCCTACGAGAACAGGATCCAGTTCGTCAACATAGTCAACGACGACAGGGAGAGCATCATCAAGTATATATTTGAGGAAGAGCGCAAAAAGCGTCACCGTGAACGCGGAACGTTCTGAAAAGCGTCATTTTAAAGAGGAAAAATAACAAAAATGAAGAAAAAAATACTAATCGTCGATGACTCTGCACTCATGAGAAGGGTGTTTTGTGATATAATCAATTCCGACGACAGGTTTGAGGTTGCAAATACCGCAACCGACGGCGCTGAAGGCTTCAAGTTCATATGCCAGAACGAGTATGATGCAGTCGTCCTCGATGTATACATGCCGAGGATGACCGGACTCCAGCTCTTAGAGGAGATGCAGAGGTCGCGCGTGAGCGCGAGGGTGCTCATGGCGAGCACTACCACTGCCGAAGGGGCAAGGGAGACGATCGACGCACTGTCCCTCGGAGCCATTGATTTTATCAAGAAGCCCGAGAATGTGGCAAACGCGAGGGTTGAATCGTTCTCAAAACGCTTTCTGGACCATCTGTACGTTGTCGCGACCGCCCCGATGCCGAGATTCGGCGGAGCAGTGGCCGCCTCCAAGTCAGGGGACAGGGCACATACTTTTACAAAGCGTTTTGATGTCAACATCCATACGACCGCGGAACAGCTGTCGAGTGCCAGGACGGCCGCAGTTCCTAAGCATGAGGCTCCAAAACATGAGGCGCCGGCCGGCATCAGGCTCCGGACCGTTGAACACAGAGGCAGAAAGCGGATAGTCGCGATCGCCAGCTCCACAGGCGGACCGAGGGCACTGCAGGATGTCATCCCTTATCTTCCGGCTGACCTTTCGGTACCGGTGCTGCTCGTACAGCATATGCCCCAGGGATTTACGGCATCGCTTGCGGTAAGGCTCAATGAGATTTCGAAGATCGCGGTCAGTGAGGCCGAGAACGGAGAAGCGATTGTCCCCGGACATGTCTATATCGCCCCGGGCGGTAAGCACATGAAAGTCGAGAGGCGTGGGAGTTCACATTACATCAAGTACTCCGACGAACCGACGAGGGAGGGGGTCAAGCCGTGCGCCAATTATATGTACGAATCGCTCATAGACAGCGGATTTGACGAGGTCATCTGCGTCGTCCTTACCGGAATGGGTGCGGACGGGACCGCAGGGATCAAAAATCTCGACCTGAAGAAACAGACATACATCATTGCTCAGGACCAGGACACTTCAACGGTGTATGGAATGCCCAAAGCCATAGCCATGACGGGACTGGTCAGTGAAGTGGTACCGCTCCGCGATATCGCGGGACAGATTATTAGGAACGTGGGGGTACGTTAATTATGGATGTAAGCCAATATCTTGGAATTTTCCTCGATGAAACAAACGAACATTTACAGACTCTTTCGGACCAGCTGATGATCCTCGAGAATGAGCCCGAGAACGAAGATACCATTAATGAGATCTTCCGTGCGGCGCATTCACTCAAGGGTATGGCCGGAACAATGGGCTACAAGAGGATGCAGAACCTCACCCATGACATGGAGAATGTCTTCTCCGAGGTCCGCAACGGCAAGATCAAAGTAGACGGGCACATGGTCGATATCCTGTTCCAGGCACTTGATGCTCTTGAGGAGTACAGGGAGAACATCTCCGAAAATCAGGATGAAGGCACGAATGACAATGCGCCCATCATCAATGCGCTTCAGGCGATCCTCAACGGGGATTCGGCAGGAGCAGCAGCTCCCGAGGCCGAAAAGCCGGCCGAAGAGAAGGCTCCTGAGGGCGCGGCAGCCGAAGGCGGAAGCGCGGATGGCGGCAAGTGGAACGACATCGTGCTTCATGAGCCTGAACAGCATGTCATTGCCGAGGCCATAAAGAACAATTCCAAAGTCTACGGGTTCACGGTATTTATCCAGGAAACCTGCATACTTAAGGCAGCCCGCGCATTCCTCGTGTTCAAGGCACTTGAGGAGCTCGGTGAGGTCATCATCTCTGAGCCTTCCGTGCAGGATATAGAAGATGAGAAGTTTGATTTTGATTTCTCACTGTATTTCGTGACCGATTCACCTATCGACAAGGTCAAGGAAGCCATCCTGAGCGTTTCCGAGATTGACCACGTATTAGGTGATGTCATAGATATGGACAAGGCGAAGATCGCCAAAGAAGAAGACGAAGAGGAAGAGGAAGCTCCCGCAGCCGAGCCCGCACCCGAGAGCACGGCTCCCGCAGCGACACCCGCTGCAACATCAGCAGCGCCTGCACCTGCCGCTAAAGAGACGAAGAGCGATTCCAAGAAGGGCGCTTCGAACAAGCCGGCAGTCAACCGCACGGTCCGTGTCGATATCGAAAAGCTCGATGTTCTCATGAACCTCGTGAGCGAGCTGATCATCGCCAAGAACTCTCTCGTGAGCTTTGCGACGAGCGAGAATTCGCATTCGGGATTCAATGAGCAGATAGAATACCTCGAGAGCGTTACGACCAACCTTCACGAGTCGGTCATGAAGGTTCGAATGGTGCCCATCGAGAGTGTTGTCAATAAGTTCCCCCGCATGATCAGGGATCTTTCCAAGAAGCTTAACAAGCAGATGGAACTTCATATGACGGGTGAGGAGACAGAGCTCGACCGTACCGTTGTTGACGAGATCGGAGATCCTCTGATGCATCTTCTTCGAAACAGTGCAGACCACGGACTTGAAAGCCTTGAGGTCCGCCGCGAGAGAGGCAAGAGCGAAGTCGGACAGATATTCCTCGATGCATATCAGGACGGTAACAACGTTGTGATTGAAGTAAGGGATGACGGTAACGGAATCGATACCGAAGCCGTTAAGAAAAAAGCGATAGAGCGCGGAACGATCACACCCGAACAGGGCGAGACCATGAGCGAGAAGGATATCATAGACCTTCTGTTCCTGCCGAGCTTCTCGACCGCAAAGGTCGTATCGGATGTATCCGGAAGAGGTGTCGGACTTGATGTCGTAAGATCCAAGATCGGAGCTCTCGGCGGTGATGTTTCCGTCAAGACAAAGCTCGGAGAGGGAAGCACATGGACCATACGCCTGCCGCTCACGCTCGCCATCATCCAGGCTCTCATGGTAGTAGTCGGAGGCGAGAAATATGCGATCTCACTCGGAAGCATACAGACGATAGAAGATGTTGCCGAAGAGGATATCAAATATGTTGAGAACAGGGAAGTCATCAATCTCCGCGATACGGTCATTCCGATCATCAGGCTCAACGAGGTGCTCGGTGTTGAAAGCGGCAGGGATGCCAATGCCAACATGGTCGTCATCATCGTCAAGAAGGGCGATCAGCTCGCAGGCCTTGTTGTTGATGAGCTTATCGGACAGCAGGAGATCGTCATCAAGTCACTCGGCAAGTATATCAACTGCACCAGCCGCCTGATTTCGGGTGCCACGATACTCGGCGACGGCGAAGTTGCCCTGATACTTGATGCTAACGTTCTGATATAGGAGGAGAGAAGATGGATGCGTTAAATATAGCGAGAGAATATGATACCATTCAGTATATCGTTATCAAGATCGGTGAGGAACAGTACGGTATCGACATAAGCTTCATCGACAATATCGTCAGGATGCAGAGCATCACGAGGGTGCCCCACGTACAGCCTTATTTTGCGGGCGTAATCAATATCCGAGGCGAGGTAGTTCCCGTAATGAGCCTGCGCCTTAAGATGGGTCTTGAAGCAGACGAATATACGAACAAGACCAGGATAATAATCGTTAAGTTCGAGAGCAATGCCTCTATCGGACTTATCGTGGACGAAGTCAAAGAGGTCGTTACCCTTGATGAGCGGTCGATCGACGAGGTCATACGCGACAGCAAGGTCGACGACACTTACATAAACGGAATAGGCAAGAACGGTGATACCCTCATCTCACTTCTTGACCTTAATACTGTTATCAGCGACAAGGACAATTCATGATATGGCAAAAGTTGATCTGAACAATATGGAAGGAGTATATTTTGATGTACTCCGCGAGATAGGAAACATCGGTGCCGGAAATGCAACGACTGCCCTTGCGCAGATGCTCGGCACAAAGGTTGACATGCATGTTCCCAAGGTCGATCTGCTTGATTTTTCAGAGGTCGGCGAGGCCATGGGCGGCGAGGAACAGATAATGGCCGGCATATACCTCGTTGTTGAGGGAGACATATCCGGTTCGATCATGTTCCTTCTGGAAAAATCATCCGCCAAGGTTCTTGTTTCAAGACTCATGGGAACCGGTAACGACAACCCCGAGGGCGACTTTGATGAGATGGAGCTGTCAGCGCTCAAAGAGATAGGAAACATCATCACGGGCTCTTACCTGTCATCGCTCTCGACACTCACCAACCTTAACATTTATCCTTCGCCTCCGGATATCTCGATCGACATGTGCGGGGCGATCCTGTCCGTGCCTGCGATAGAGTTCGGAACACTTGGAGACAAGATGCTCCTGATCGCGACGGAATTTACGGATGATGTCAAGCTTGAAGGATATTTCATCCTTGCTCCGGATATTGAATCCTACGACAAGATACTGACATCTCTCGGAATGTGACAAGATAGGCCATAAAGCGGTCCGCACCATGACCGCTTTACGTCCTTTATGCCGGTCTACAAGCAATAAGAGCACGCCTGACGTGCTGGATATAGAGGATACTGATGAGTAATATGATTAAGGTCGGCATGGCTGACCTGAAGCTTTGCAAAGCGCCGGATGCCATAACTACCCTGGGTCTGGGCTCATGCGTCGGGATCGCGATAAGGGATCCCGTAACGAAAATAGGCGGGCTGGCGCATATAATGCTCCCGGACAGCACACAGTTTGCCAACAATACGAACATTCCGAAGTTTGCCGATTCAGGCGCGCAAGAACTGGTTCGGATAATAGTAGCGGCAGGTGGCAACAGGACCAGGCTCGTAGCCAAGATAGCAGGCGGCGCCCAGATGTTCGCTTTTTCTAGCAAGAACGACCTTACTGGAGTGGGACAGCGTAACGTCGATGCCGTCAAGAAAGTCCTTGCGGAACTGAAGATACCGATCCTTGCAAGTGACACCGGGCTCAACTTCGGACGTACGGTTGAATTCTATCCCGAGACCGGGGATTATATCATCAAGGCAGTTGGCAAGGGAGTCAAGACGATATGAATACAAAACGGATCCCTGCATTCGTCATGCTGCTTGCGGGCGCTGTTGCCACCATTGTTGCATACATCAACCATTACAGCCTTGAAGATATGCTTGTTGTCCTGATACTGACACTCATAGTCTTTCTTGTGATCGGTGTCGCGATAAAACTGGTATTTGATTCTTTTCATATAGAGGAGCCTGATGAGGACAGAGTAGACGACGAAGGGGAAGTTGTCGAAAAGACCGAACAGGGTGAACAGACGGAAGAGAATGAAAATGATGAAGGTGAAGCCGGGGCAGAACCTGCCGGAGAGGACGGCCAGCCTTAACAGGGGATGAACTTGGAGGGGGATTATGGATGACAATGCAAGGATGAAGCTGTGGAAAGAGTATTCCGCAGATCCTTCGCCAAAACTCAGGGAAAAACTCATATTGGAGTATGCTCCGCTCGTCAAGCTTGTTGCGGGGCGTCTTTCTATGTATCTGGGTTATAATGTCGAGTTCGACGATCTGTGCGGGTACGGGATATTCGGACTGATCGATGCGATCGACAAATTTGATGCATCAAAAGATGTCAAGTTTGAAACATATGCATCACTCAGGATCAGAGGATCCATTCTAGATCAGATCAGAAAAATGGACTGGATACCCAGAACGGTCCGTCAGCGTCAGAAACAGATAAGCGCCGCAGTTTCCGAGGTCGAGGCTGCAACAGGCAAGACCGCGACCGACGAACAGGTTGCGATGGCACTTGGAATAACCGAAGAAGAATATGCCGGCTGGCAGGCACAGATGAACGTCACCAATCTCGTATCCCTCGAGGACTTTGTTGAACAGGGAAGCGATGTTGCCGACAACAGGGGATTATCTTCACAGCCTGCGCGTCCCGAGGAGCACATGGAGAGCGAGGAGCTCAAGCAGATGCTTTCGGAAGCCCTGAACCTTCTCACGGAAAAAGAACGCATGGTAGTGGTCCTGTATTATTATGAGGAGCTTACATTAAAGGAAATAAGCAACGTCCTGGAAGTATCGGAATCCCGTGTGTCGCAGCTTCATACAAAGGCGCTCGGAAAGATGAAGAACAAAATGGGCAATTACATGGGCATCCTCCAGACAGTCTGACAGACTGCGAGGGGTGGCAGCCAGAGAGGTGTTACGATGAAGAACGGGTATTTCAAACTTGTGTATAATGACAGCGAATCATACGTCGCCCTGTATCCGCCTGAAGACGGAGGCGAGCCCATACAGGCCGATGAGATGCGGGATTACCTTGTTTCCAAGGGCTTTCCCGGTGTTGATATCGTTGCGCTGAAAAAGATAATCGACAGCCTTTCCAAGCCGCAGAACGTTAAGATAGCGTCCAAGAAGGGCATTCCCTGCTCGGAAAGCTGCCGCATTGCGGTAAGCCCGGATAAGATGACGGCGGTATGCAGGTTTTATCCGCCTTCCACCGGAGGCGCGGAGACCAATGCGTCCGACATCAAGAGCACCCTCAAGCTCCAGGGCGTCACAAAGGGCGTTGATGATGCGGCGATAGAGGATTTTCTCGCAAACAGGCGGTACTGCACCGATATCGTCATGGCGAAGGGTGTCATGCCCGAGCCCGGAGTAGATGCCAGCATCGAATATTTCTTCAATACCAACCCGAACTTAAAGCCCAAGCTCAACGAGGACGGTTCGGTGGATTTCTTCTCACTGTCGGCGATAAGCGTGGTCAGCAAAGACCAGAAGCTTGCGCAGCTGACGCGCGAGATCCCGGGCAAGCCCGGCTTCAATGTCGTGGGAGATATCCTTCCGCCTCCCGAGGTCAAGAAGCTCACGCTCAAGTTCGGCAGGAACATTGAGCTGTCACCTGATGAACTTTCGATAAAATCGCTTGTTAACGGACACGCGTCCCTTGTAGAGGACAAGGTGTTCGTATCGGATGTATATGAGGTCAGTGATGTCGACACATCAACCGGAAACATCGAATATGCCGGAAACGTCTGCGTCCTCGGAAACGTCAAGACGGGATTTTCGATACGGGCCGAGGGTGACGTAGAGGTACGCGGCGTCGTCGAGAACGCGCTCATAGAAGCTTCCGGAAATGTCACGATAGCAAGGGGAATGAACGGCATGAGCAAAGGCACGATAATGGCCGGCGGAAATGTTGTCGCAAAGTTCCTCGAGAACGCGAACGTAAATGCCGGCGGATATGTCCATTCAGAGGCTATACTCCATAGCAACGTCGTCTGCAAGGGCGAAGTTACCGTGACCGGCAAGAAGGGCTTCATCACCGGCGGAACGGTCAGGACGCCCGCTACGGTCTCGGCCAAGACGATAGGCTCCACCATGGGCGCTGACACCGAGATCGAGGTCGGAACGGATCCAAAGCTCACGCTCAAGCTCAACAATCTGAACGCTGATGTTGCGACGCTCAAGAAGAGGATCGAACAGACCGAGCCCGTTCTCCTGACGATAACGCAGAGGATCAAGTCCGGCGAGCAGCTCCGCCCGGAACAGACTATATACTTCAGACAGCTGTCCCAGCAGTACAAGGAGCTCAAGGCTGAGCTTGATGCGAAGACGAACGAAGTCGTGGAGCTTATGGATAAGATAGAAGACACCAAGGGTGTGGAGAGCTGCGTAAAGGTTGAAAGCTATGCATATCCCGGAACGAAGATAACGATAAACGACACGAGCATCACCCTTTCCAAGCCTGTCCAGCACGGGCGGTTCGTTAAGGATGGTGCCGACATAAGGGTGAAGGGTCTGTGATATGATATCTCCTATCGAGAACAACAACATGGTCGTGCGCGCGATGGACTTTCAGGCCATCAAGGCGAATGAGAACGAGCATCCCCAGACGCAGCATGTCATAATCCAGGATGACATTGACAAGAACGATACTTCCCACGTTAACACCGTCCGCGAGAAGGATAATGCCAATGAGTCCGGGACGGAGCATGATGCCAGGGAAGAGGGGCGGAATAAGTACGTCAATAACCGCAACAAGAAGAAAGAGGACGAGATACCGGAAGAAGGAAAAGTCATTGCACTTCGGCCGGGCGGATTTAACATAACCATTTAACAGGAGGCGTGGATGACACCCATGGAAATAGCACTCCTTGCTGTAGGAGTGATTATTTTTGTAATAAGCTTTATGATGCCCGATATCCCGCTCAAGAAGTCGGAAAGGGAGCTTGCCGCCGAGCAGGAGGAAGCCCGCAAGATCGTTGAGCAGGAAGTCGATACGATGAGGCTCCGCGTCGGCGAGGCGACGAACGAGACGGTTGATTTTGCCGTTGAGAAGGCGGAACGCTCACTTGAGAAGGTGTCAAACGAGAAGATCATGGCTGTCGGCGAATATGCCGGAACCGTTCTTGAAGAGATCAACAGGAACCATCAGGAAGTCATGTTCCTTTACGATATGCTGAAGGACAAGCAGACGGACCTTACCAACACCATCCGTGAGGCCGATGCTGCCGTTAAGGAGATTGAGAGCATATCACATACCGCGGTTGACGCTTCCGAGACGCTTCTGCGCGGAATGAGCGTAGCTTCCGTATCTCAGAAGGGACTGACGAGCGAGCAGAAGTCGGTATTCGATAATCTGGTGATCCCCGATGCCGAACCGATCGTCTTTTCAAATGACAGTGAAAAGAATGCACCTGAGCAGGCCGCCGTTTCAGCTGCTTCACCTGCACCGGCCGCCCCTGCATCGGCCGCACCGAGCGCTCCGCTCCGCGGAAAATCACTGACGCAGTCGAAGATCGAAGCATCGCTCCTTGGAAACAACAAGCCGCAGGAAGCGCTCGCCAAGGCGATAACGTCAGACGCTCCTCAGGCGGTCAAGGAAAAAGTCGTTTATGACATCCTCTCCGGAGGCGCATATAAGGAAGGCAATATCGTGAACGTGTCCCCGGCTGCGGGAGCGGTAACGGTCGCGGATATAGAGGCACTGAATACGGAGAATACCGAGGCACCCGCCAACAACAATGACAGGATCCTCGCGATGGCGCAGCAGGGACTTGATACCGTTCAGATAGCCAAGACACTCGGGCTTGGAGTCGGAGAGGTCAAGCTGGTACTCGATCTTTTCAGATAAAGCCGGAAATAGGTAATAAAAATGAAACTGAAATATTATCTCAGGGGGCTTGGGATAGGCATTGCCGTAACGGCACTCGTTATGGGCCTCGCCCTCGGAAAAAATACAAAAGAAGCCATGACGGACGATGAGGTCAGGGAACGTGCCGAAGCGCTCGGCATGGTTGAGGAAGACAGGACACTGGTGGCATCATCTTCAGGTGATGCGGAGACTTCCGAACCTGCATCTGCGCCGACAAAGACGCCCACACCTACACCGACGAAGACGCCTACGCCCACGCCGACGAAGACGCCTACGCCTACACCGACGAAGACACCTACGCCTACACCGACGAAGACGCCTACGCCCACACCGACGAAGACACCTACGCCTACGCCGACGCCTACACCTACGCCTACGCCGACGCCTACACCTACGCCGACGCCTACACCTACGCCTACGCCGACGAAGACGCCCACGCCTACGCCGACGAAGACACCTACGCCCACGCCGACGAAGACGCCCACGCCTACACCGACGAAGACACCCACGCCTACACCGACGAAGACGCCTACGCCTACGCCGACGAAGACGCCCACGCCGACGCCGACGAAAACGCCGACACCCACGCCGACCAAGACACCTGCACCGACACCGACTCCTGCCCCGTCCGGCAAGAGTGCAACGATAAATGTGGTGCCTGGAAGCGGATCGGAAACGGTATGCGCACAGCTGAAGGCAGCAGGCGTCATAGACAGCGCCGCACAGTTCAACACATATCTGTGCAACAACGGATATGACAGAAGGATATCCACCGGGAACCATACTATCCCGGAAGGTGCGGGCTACGAGGAGATAGCCAGGATAATCACCCGGAAGAACTGATACCGGGCAGAAAGAGAATCATATGTCATTTGAGGAATATATCGCGCATTACACCGAACTGCGGCCGATGCTCATGTTTCTGGCGCTATCGCTCGCATTTTCGGTGATCTGCGTGTTCTATATACTGATGATCGTTTTTGTCCAATCGAGATTTGAGGACAGGAGCGTGAGAAGACAGTTCTATTATGAGAAGGCACATGATACCATCCAGAGGTTTTATGAGATGGTATTTTCGGGAGCTTCGATACTCTCGTTCCTGGCAATCTACTATCTGATCGACAGGTTTGCCCCGGACGGTGATTTCCGCGTATTCTGGGACGATTATAAGGATATGATACTGCTCCTTATGATCTGCCTGTCCATCGTGTTCAACAATATCCTTGACCGTCTGCTTATACCGCTGAAAAAGATCACAAGCCAGGAGAGGGGAAGCGTAAGGCTTCTCGGGATGCTTTACGTGATCCTGATCTTTGCATATATCAAGTTAATTTACGAAAATGACAACTATGACGGTTTCATAATGTATTTCCTGGGCCTCATGATCGGACGTTTCATATATTTCGACGCTTCTTTCAGGGACGGGATAAAGACGATGCTTGAGTCACTGAAGAACTTCCCGCTCCTCATACTCGGACTGGCGTATACGGGATTCATGGCCTACACGGGATTTACGTCTGACTATCTGCTTGTCGGCAACGGAGTACTGGTATCGACTTTCATCGCCCATATATTTATGATCGTGGCGATCTTCATCATCCACCACAGCCATTTCATGTCGATCTTTGCCCGTAAGCCCAAGCCCCTTTATAACGCATATTCCGCGGAGGACGACTATGCCGATGATTATGCCGATTCCGACGATTACCGCGGCACTTATGACGATTCTGACGATTACCGCGGCACTTATGACGATCCTGACGACTACCGCGGCACTTATGAGGATGATGGATATTATGACGAAGAATATGCCGGCGGCGGGATGGATGATGACAGACGGTACGTGAAAGGCAGAGGCTATCCGAAGATGCGTGGATATGCCGATGACGCAAGGGATGATGAATACGATGAAGACGAGGATCTGGAGTATATCAGCACCGAAGATGAGTATTATGACTGAGACCATCCATTAAAAATCGGTAAAAAAGCTGACCCTTTTTTGAAACTTACAGCGTCCTTATAAGTGAACGGGGAAAATTGCGGCAGAATATGCCAAAATGTCACCTGAGAATAAAAAAGTGATTTTTTTGTAAAAAAGTGTTGCATTTACTACCCAAATGTGACATAATCTGTTTAGAAGAAGTATTATGTATTTTTTGCGCAAAGAATGCATCAGTTTACAGGAGGTTTGATCATGAAGAACAAGAAACTTTTAGCCGGTTTGATCGCGTTGGGGCTTCTGGCCGTTTCAGTGGCCGCCTTCTTTGGATTAAAGGGAGGCAAGGCCGGAGGTCTTCTTGAGGAAGATGCTTTCCGTACAATGGCTGACATTGACGGTGAGGAGTTCCACTATTTCGATTCCGAGGCGGTAGCACTTTCCGAGTCATCAAGGGATGATGCCGGACTCCGTGCCGTTGCCATGGAAGCAAGCAATCTCGTTAATGATGAGAGAGCAGCTGCAGGACTCGATCCCCTTGACTGGGATACCAACCTTGAGACGGTTTCACACGTAAGGGCTGAGGAGTGCTCGGTCAAGTTCTCACATACCCGTCCCAGCGGCAAGCAGTGGTACACCGTTAACAGTAAGATCCAGGGTGGCGAGAACCTCGCATTTGGATTTGACACAGCAGAGGATGCCGTTGAAGCATGGATGAACAGCCCGACACACAGGGACAACATCCTCTTCGATGAGTTCGAGAAGGTTGCGATCTCAATCTATCAGGCAGATGACGGAACATACTACTGGGCACAGGAATACGGCTATTGATCAAACCATATGATATAGATCTTCCGGGGAGATGCTGATGCATCTCCCTTTTTTTATGTCCAAAAGGCCATAATTAAATAACGTTGTGTTTTATTACAAAACTACAATATGTTGTTGCAAGCGGCCATAAAAGACACTATAATGTCAAATATATGGGGTGTGGTATGCGTGTACGCAGATTGAAGCAGATGCTGCTGTTCGGTCCGTATGTGGTATTTCTTATCACGGTTATAATATGTGTCATCCTTTTCGTCCTCATCATGAGGGAGAATGACAGGATGGATGCCCTGGAGGAGGAGATCGGCCATATTACGACCAATCAGAACAGCCTTATCGAAAAGGTCAGTTCCGTTTCATCTTCAGTCGATGAACTCGGAAGCGCCGTAGGCGCTATAAGCAGGGAGCTCTCGCTCATTGATATCGGAACTTATGAAGGAAAGGCCGATGCCTCGGCCAGGACGGCATGGCCGAAGAAGGTCTATCTTACATTTGATGACGGGCCGTCGCCCAATACCGGGAAGATACTCGACATTCTCGATGAGTATGGCGTAAAGGGCAATTTTTTCTGCGTCGGAACGGAGAGTGAAGAACTCCGTAAAATGTATAAGCGTATAGTTGATGAGGGGCATGTGCTATGCATGCATTCATATTCCCACAAGTACAACGAGATATATTCCTCCGTTGATGCCTTTACAAAGGATCTCGACAGGATATATTCGCTGCAGTATGAAGTGACAGGCGTAAAGCCGTCCATCTACCGCTTTCCGGGCGGCTCCAGCAACAGTGTGTCGCGCATTCCGATGGAGCAGTTCATAAAGGTGCTTGAAGACCGCGGGATCACGTACTATGACTGGAATGTCGTTGCGGGGGATGCCACCAATCCCATGCTTCCTGCCGAACAGATCATTGAGAATTCGCTATGCGACCTCAATGAATATGAGGAAGCTATGATACTGTTCCACGACCTTTATAATAAGACGAGCACCGTGGAAGCACTGCCCGAGATAATCGAGGCAATACAGGCAAGCGGCATTCCCATCGTCCCCATCGATGAAACAACAATGCCGATCAGACACTATACAAGAACAAATTGAATGGAGGAAGCAAAATGAGTTTTTTCAAGGATTTCAAGGACGATCTATCACAGGCAGTAAATGAGCTTATGCCGGAAGAGGGGAGCGCTCCGGCACCGCAGATGGTTGATACCATTTCCGAACCTTCAGCTCCCATAGGGCAGGATGATCTTGCTGAGCTCATAAAGGGTCTTGAAGATCCCGAGCCCGCCAAGGCCGATCCGATGTTCGAAGCATCTGCACCTGCAGAACCTGAGCCTGCACCTGCACCTGCGCCCGAACCTGTTCCCGAGCCTGCACCTGCACCCGCACCTGCACCCGCTCCCGCACCTGCGCCCGAGCCGGTTCCTGCACCCGCTCCCGAACCCGAACCTGTGGAGATCCCGGTATATAAGGAAGAACCCAAGGCTGCACCTGCACAGGAACCTGTTCAGGTCGTTGAACCCATCTTTGCTCCCGAAGAGCCCAAGCCTGTCGAGACGAAGCCGGTAGAGCCGATCTTCTCACAGGAACCCATCAGGCAGGAAGTGCCAAATCAGGTTACTGAGCCGATATTCCCTCAGAACACCGAGAGACCGGCACCTATCAATACATATGCCCAGGGCGTCAATGAGACCGGTGTCATCCCTAACGGCATGACCGTTACCGGTGACATAGCCACAAACGGATCCCTTGACATAATGGGTACAGTAAAAGGAAATGTAACGGTTGCCGGCAAGCTGAACATAACCGGCAATATCGAAGGCGATTCCAAGGCAGAGGAGATTTTCGCCGACGGCGCAAGGATCATCGGAGAGGTTACTTCGAACGGTTCCATCAAGGTCGGACAGAGCAGCGTCATCAAGGGCAACATGAGTGCCACGAGCGCAGTGATAGCCGGTGCCGTCAAGGGTGACATCGATGTCAAGGGCCCCGTTGTTCTTGATTCTACGGCGATCATCATGGGCAATATCAAGAGCAAATCGATCCAGATCAACAACGGTGCCGCGATCGAAGGTCTCTGCTCACAGTGCTACGCTGAGGTCAGCCCTTCAAGCTTCTTTACGGAAGGTTAATCTATATGAAAAGAGTGTTGCTTAAGCTGAGCGGAGAGGCTCTTGCGGGAGATCGTAAGACAGGATTTGATGAGGATACCGTCAGGGCCGTTGCGGTTCAGGTTAAAGAGATAACAGATGCCGGCACGCAGGTCGGGATAGTGATCGGCGGAGGCAATTTCTGGAGAGGCCGGAGCAGTGAGAGGATAGACCGTACAAAGGCAGACCAGATCGGGATGCTCGCCACGGTCATGAACTGCATCTATGTTTCGGAGATATTCCGCTCCGAGGGCATGAAGACGAACATACTGACACCGTTCGAGGTCGGTTCTTTTACGAAGCTGTTTTCAAAGGACCGTGCCAACAAGTATTTTGAGAAGGGAATGGTCGTGTTCTTCGCGGGCGGTACCGGGCACCCGTATTTTTCCACTGATACGGGAGTGGTGCTGCGGGCCGTAGAGGTAGATGCCGATGCGATACTCCTCGCCAAGGCCGTTGACGGCGTTTATGATTCGGATCCCGCCAAGAATCCGGATGCTAAGCGCTATGATTCCATCACGATAGAAGAGGTGGTGGAGAAGAGGCTTCAGGCAGTCGACCTTACCGCCTCGATCATCGCCATGGAGAACCGCATGCCGATGTACATATTCTCTCTCGGAGAGAAGAATAGCATAGTCAATACCGTCAGGGGCAATTTCAACGGTACAAAGGTAACAGTGTAGCAGCAGTCTTTAGAAGGAGCAGCCATTATGAATGAAAGAGTTAAAGAGTATTCAGATAAGATGCAGAAGACCATAGACCATCTTGATTCCGAGTATTCGGCGGTAAGGGCGGGAAGAGCCAATCCGCACGTCCTTGACAGGATACGGGTTGACTACTACGGGACACCGTCTCCCATCCAGCAGGTCGGAAACATTTCAATCCCCGATCCTAGGACGATCCAGATAACACCGTGGGAGAAGAGCATCTTAAAGGACATAGAAAAAGCGATCCAGGCATCGGATGTCGGGATCAATCCTACGAATGACGGAAATACGATAAGGCTCGTCTTCCCCGAGCTTACGGAAGAGAGAAGACGTGACCTGGTCAAGGAGATCAAGAAGAAGGGCGAGGATGCAAAGGTCGCGGTCAGGAACATAAGGCGCGACGGCAATGATGCATTTAAGAAACTATCCAAATCAGATGATATCTCCGAGGACGAAGTAAAGGATCTCGAGGATGAGCTTCAGAAGACGACCGATAAGTTCATCAAAGAGATCGATTCCATGATAGATACCAAGTCCAAGGATATCATGACAGTTTGATCAGGACGGCATATGAGACAGGGGGACACATCTTTTGTCCCCCTGTTCATTAAGAAGGGACAGGAAATGTCGCTTCTTCTGAAAGGATTTTTACATGAATGTTCCCAATCATGTGGCGATAATACTTGACGGCAACGGACGCTGGGCCAAGTCAAAAGGCATGCCGCGCAATTACGGGCATGTACAGGGCGCCAAGAATGTTGAGACGATATGCGAGGAAGCATATAAGATGGGGATCAGCTATCTGACCGTATATGCTTTTTCGACAGAGAACTGGTCGAGGCCCGAGGATGAGGTCGCTCAGCTGATGAAGCTTCTGCGCAATTATATGAAGACCTGCCAGCAGACCGCAAAGAAGAACAATATGTGCGTCAGGGTTATCGGCGACAAGACGGGGCTCGCCGAAGACATACGCGAGTCTATAGACGCACTCGAGAAGGCCACGAAGGACAACACGGGCCTTCATTTTCAGGTTGCGATAAACTACGGCAGCCGCGATGAGATAGTGCGGGCAATGAACAGGATATCCGATGACATTGCAAAAGGCCTGGCTGAGGGCCCGGTGACTTCTGATATGCTGTCGTCTTATCTTGACACGGAGGGCATCCCGGATCCCGACCTCCTCATACGGACGAGCGGTGAGCAGAGGCTCTCTAATTTTCTTTTATGGCAATCGGCATATACGGAGTTCTATTTTACCGATGTCCACTGGCCCGATTTTACGAAGGAAGAACTGGCGCGGGCCTGTGAGGAATACAGCCGGCGTGACCGGAGATTCGGCGGACACGCCAAGGAGGACTGATGGTAAAGACACGGGTGATCAGCGGAATAGTCGTAGCGGCATCCATGCTTCTCTTCGTGTGGCTTGGAGGGGTGTATCTCCTGGCACTGCTGCTCTGCGTATCCCTTATAGGGCTGTTTGAATTCTACCGTGCCGTAGGACTATTAAAGGACGGTGCAAAGATAGGGCCGGTCACGGGGATAGGATATGCATTTACGGTGCTTTATTATCTGTTCCTGTTCCTGTTCGAAGATCCGCTCTTCGGGATGATGCTTGCATGCGTGCTGCTGGTCCTTGTGCTTCTCGGAACATATGTATTTACGTTTCCGAAATATAAAGCGGGCACTGTCGTGTTCGCGTTTTACGGATTCTTCTATGTGAGCGTGATGCTCTCGTTCATTTATCTGACGAGGAGACTCGGTGAGGGCATATACATCGTCTGGCTGATCTTTTTCAGCTCGTGGTTCTGCGATGTGTTCGCATATGCCACGGGAATGCTGTTCGGAAAGCATAAGCTCGCACCGGTGCTGTCACCCAAGAAATCCGTGGAAGGCGCAGTCGGCGGGATAGCTGTCCCTGCTGTATGCGGAGGGATATACGGCTGGCTCATAGGGCCATACATTGACCTTGGACATCCGGCGGCTGTTTTTTTTGTACTGTGTGCGGCAGGCGCCGCGGTTTCGCAGATAGGTGACCTGTCGGCGAGCGCCGTAAAGCGCAATTATGACATTAAGGATTACGGAACGCTGATTCCGGGACACGGCGGCATACTAGACCGGTTTGACAGCGTCATATTCACGGCACCCATGATCTACTTCATTGCCGTGTTCTTCATAAGGTATATTTCATCATGAAAAAGATATCGCTTCTGGGGTCTACCGGCTCCATAGGAACACAGACACTTGAGATAGCCAGGGCTTACCCGGATGAACTGGGCATCGTGGCCCTTGCGGCAAGATCGAGTGTTGACGCCATTGTAAAACAGGCCCTGGAATTTAAGCCCTCTGTTGTCGCGATGTTTGACGGAAACGCAGCCGCAAGAGCGGCGGAGGCTCTTTCGGGCACAGGCATCAGGGTGGTGTCCGGCATGGACGGTCTGATCGAGGCCGCATCGCTTCCGGAGGCCGACATAGTAGTTACCGCATTGGTCGGGATGATCGGGATACGTCCCACGATAGAAGCCATAAAGAGCGGGCATGACATCGCACTGGCGAACAAGGAGACTCTTGTGTGTGCCGGACATATCATCATGCCTCTCGTCAGGGAATGCAATGTTTCCCTGTATCCCGTCGACAGCGAGCACAGCGCGATATTCCAGTCGCTTAACGGAGAGCATAAGGAAGATGTCGAGAGAATAATCCTGACCGCATCCGGAGGGCCTTTCAGGACATATACGAAGGAGATGCTTGAAAAAGTCACTGCGGCAGATGCGCTCCGCCACCCCAACTGGAACATGGGCAGCAAGATCACCATTGATTCCGCAACGCTTGTCAACAAGGGGCTTGAAGTCATGGAGGCCTGCCATCTGTTCGGCGTGGGGCTCGATGACATCGAGGTCGTGATCCATCCGCAGTCAGTCATCCATTCCGCGGTAAAGTTCCGTGACGGCGCGGTAATGGCGGAGATGGGATGCCCCGACATGAAGCTTCCGATAGCGTATGCCCTATTCTATCCCAGAAGGGTTTATCTTGACACAAAAAGGCTCGACCTTTTCGAGCTTCAGTCAATGACTTTTGAAAAGCCGGATCCGGAACGGTTCCCGGGCTTTGCATATGCATATGAGGCCGCAAGGGCAGGCGGTATAATGCCTACGGTGTTCAATGCGGCAAATGAGCGTGCGGTGGCGCTCTTCCTTGAAGGACGGATAGGTTTTACCGACATAGCACGCCTTATTAGGCATGCGCTTGACAGGGCAACCCGGACGGATGATCCGACGGTCGATGACATACTTGAGGCGGAGGCTGAGGCCGCACGCTCTGTCAGTGAAGCATGTAATATTCCGGGAGGATCAAAGTGAAGATCTTATTGGGAATACTGATCCTTGGGATCATCATAGTCACACATGAGTTCGGCCATTATATAATCGCACGGCTCAACGGGATCGAAGTCGTTGAGTTCACCATAGGTTTCGGGCCGAGGCTCTTCGGCTTTACCACAAAGAGCGGCACGAAGTTTTCCGTGCGGCTCATAATGTTGGGCGCGGCATGCGTGTTTGACGACCTTGACGCCGACACGGGGGACGCAGACATAGCAACGATCATAGCCAACTCTTCGTTCAGGAAGGCCAACGTCTGGTCGAGGATCGCGACAACGCTCGCAGGCCCCCTGTTCAACCTTCTGCTCGCGTTCGTTCTCGGGCTGTTCCTGATGAACTATATCGTGATACCTGATACGACGGTCACCGATGTCAATCCGGAGGGCAGTGCATATGCCGCAGGGATCCGCACGGGCGACAGGATCATAAGTGTCAACGGGAGCAGGTGCTATCTGTATCCGGAGGTCAGCACCGCGATAGAGCTCGGTGTGGGAAGGCCCGCAAATATCGTTTATGAGCATGAGGGTAAAAGAATAAAGGCTGAGATCGTTCCGAAGATGAACAGCGAATACGGACGGTTCATGATCGGAGTGACTTTCGGCTCGGACGGCGAGGTGCAAAAGAGCGCCGGCTATATTATAAAGTCGAGCTACTGCTATGTGCGCTACATGGTCAAGATGACCTTTGCAAGCATCAGGATGCTGTTCACCGGACAGGCCGGGGTATCGGAGCTTGCGGGGCCGGTAGGTGCCGCGCAGATAGTCGGCGATGAATATGAGTCCGCCAAAAAGGAAGGAGCGCTGGCGGTGCTCGTCAGCATGCTCAACATCGCACTTCTGCTCTCGGCAAACATCGGTGTGGTAAACCTGTTCCCGGTGCCTGCTTTTGACGGAGGAAAGCTGCTGTTCCTCATTTACGAAGTCGTAAGGGGCAAACCTGCGGACAGCAAGGTCGAGGGCGTGATACAGCTTGTAGGTGTAGGACTTCTGCTCATCCTTCTCGTGGTTGTGATGTACAATGACATAGCAAGGCTGCTGCCTGTCTGAGGCATGTGGCATATTATACAAAAAGCCGGTATCCCCTGATCGGGATATCGGTTTTTTGTTATAAATAATAACGCACTTTCCGTTAAAATAACGCGTTATATTACGGGTGCTTTCGTATGAGTGTAGAAAATGACAAACGGTATTGACGGCGTATGCGGAGGGGTTTATTTTGGCGGTATGACGAAGGAGATCGAAAAAGGAAAAGTCATAAACGGCCGCTATGAGGTGATATGCCGGATCGGATCGGGAGGCACGAGCCGTGTCTATCTCGTAACCGACAGGCATATAGGAAAGCCTCTGGCAATGAAGGTCCTTGACAGGAAGGGTCTCGGTGCGGGAAGCTTCGCAAAGAGCGAGATAGAGGCGCTCCGCAGCGTGCGCTATCCGCTGTTCCCGGCCATACATGATGCTTTCCGTGACAGGGACAGCATATACATTTTAAGCGAATACGTAAAGGGCACGGCACTGTCCGAAATGTGCGCGGGAAGAGGTCTTGGCCGGGAGATGTGCCTTGCAGTGGCGGAAAAGATATGCGAGGCGCTCGTCTACCTGCATTCCATGGAACGCCCGATGTTCTACCTCGACCTGAAGCCTGCCAACATAATAATCGATCCGAAAGGCATGCCAAACCTTATCGACTTTGGGCTTGCCGGAATGGCGGCAAGGCATATGGCGGCAGGCACCGTCGGGTATTCGCCGCCGGAGCAGTACAGAAGGGACGGGCATCCGGATGGAAGGGCCGATATCTTTGCGCTTGGCATGACATATTATGCAGCAAGGTCGGGAGTGCCGCCGGATCCGGACGTCGGGCATATGCATGATCTCATAAGGCATATGCGTATTTTCAGCCAGTCGGAAAAAACATTTCTTTTAAAATGCTGCGCCATCCTGCCTGAAGACAGGTACGGATGCGCAGATGAAGTTCTGAGACAGATCAGGTATATCAGATCGATCCCTGAAAGAATTAGAAAAAGGACCGTGATAACGGCCGTTGCGGCAGGAGTGCTGCTCTCGGCGGGTTATGCAGCATCACATATTACAGAGAGGATAAGGCAGAGCGAGTCATCTGCGGAACTTGTAAGAGGCATCAGCGATCATCTTGAAGGAGGAGAATATACTCCCGAAGGGATTGGGATCATAAAAGCAGCCATCAGCGCAGGAAACCTGCCGGAGGAGACCGAGCAGGAATTCATCTTTGAGGTGGCCGTAAATTCCATGCTCGTATCAAAAGACTATAAGACCGCGGCGGCATATTTTTCAAAACTTGATCCCGAAAAGTATCCGGAAGCGGAAGACTATCTGAAGCTCTGTGCGCTTCAGATGGGATTTGACTATGATCCGGCGGAGGCACTGCTGGTCACCGGAAAGCTGTATGCGGATATCGCCGGGCGGGCACCGTCAAAAATGAAATACGAAAACCTCATATTCATAGCAGGCTGCTATGAAAATTATGACGCGGATGCGGCGGAGGGCACCGCCAAAGCGGTGTCGGTCCTGAAGATGGCACGTGATGAGATAGACGCCGTCCTGTCATCACCCGAACAGGAAGATGCAAGTGAGATCGGGGCGGTGGGCAGGAGGATAGATGAACTGTCGGAAGTCAAAAGAAAGAGGCTCCGGATAAGGATGAACAGACAGAACACGATAGGAGGTACGAATGAAAAATAGATCATGGAAAGCATTTGCGGCTGTCCTTCTCAGTCTGGCATTCGCCCTGCCGGTCCGTGCGGGAACGGTGTATACGGGCGCGAACAACGAGTATTACAGGTGGGAAGAAAGCCAGTCTCTCGTGGAGGAAAACTATACGGCAACGAGGTTCTGGGTAAAACAGAGCTTCAGCTTCACAACGGACGGAGTCAGGAAGACCAGCCTTCTTGAAGTCCGTGCAAAGCCGCTTGATGCAGATGCGATATGGTTTGGCACGCCTTATGTACAGTGCTGCGACAGCTGCAGGTCGCTGGCGGAACAGCCGGGGCTCATTTCATACAGGGTGTTCATTGAGGACAACGCCGGCACGGAACTTGCGTCAAGGGCGGGATCTGTCCTTACAGAAGATGACATTAGGGCGGCGGGTGTTGATTTTTCCAACCCGGTGAGGTTTGGGATCGAGATCACACAGAACCCGGGCAGTTACTGCAGCAGCTGCAGGCGCCATGTCGGAGACTGCGTGAACATTGACGGTATATTCTGGCGCATGAGGACGATAATTTTTTCATCACAGCCGGCTCCCGTATCAGCAAGGCCGGGAGAGAGCGCGTCATTTTCCGTATCACTTTCGAGGTATGTGAGCACGCGCATGGCTGAACAGGATTATTACCGGTGGTATGTATCTTCGGGCGGTGACTGGGTTGGAATCGAAGACGGATACGGACCGTACGGGGCATACTACAGCGGGAGCAGCAGCCCGACACTTTCCGTAGGCGGCATAAACGATACAATGAACAACGTACTGTTCCGCTGCGCGCTGAAGGGCGGAAACGGCATGATATCTTATACCGATGCTGCCGCACTTACGGTGTCGTCACCCGCGCCTACACCGACACCTACGCCGACGCCTACACCGACACCGACACCTACACCGACGCCAAAACCGACGGCGACACCGACGCCTACACCTACACCGACGCCAAAACCGACGGCAACACCGACGCCTACACCTACACCGACGCCAAAACCGACGGCGACACCGACGCCAACACCTACGCCGACGCCAAAACCGACAGCGACACCAACGCCTACACCTACACCGACGCCAAAACCGACGGCGACACCGACACCGAGGCCGACGGCAACGCCGACACCCAAGCCGACGGTGACTCCGAAGCCCGGAGGCAGGACGGACTATATCCCCTCTACATCATCCTCGGCGTATATCGGGCCCGGCAGCTCATCATCAACAAGCAGGCCCGGAGGCTCAAGTTCGACGAGCTCAAGTTCTAAGAGTTCAAGCTCCTACAAGGGCGATATCAGGCCTTCATCATCGTCGGGAAAGGATCCTGAGATAAAGGCTGAAAACGGTTCGTCCGCGAAAAAGAAAAAAAGCACGCCGAACACTTCCTCGAAAACATCCGGCCCGCGCGGCTCGACCGAGCAGGCATCGACGCATATACCCGGGTCGAGCACGGTAATGAGAAACGGGATACTCTACATCGTTGATGATGACGGAGAAGGGGTATATGCCGGGGACGGGCTCGATGCGCCGGAAGGCGGGGAGTTTGTCGAGAACGAGAGCGAATATATGCTGTCTGACCTTGCGGTTGAAGGACAGCTGCGTGAGCAGAACAGGGAGGCCGGATTTTTTGATACGCCCCTCGGGATCGCAGCGATCATCGCATTGGCTCTGCTCATCCTGCTGCTGGTGCTCTTCTTCCTTTTCTTCGGCGTCATAGTCATGGGTGAAGCCGAAGAGCACGATGAGGTGTTCGGATTATGCGGGATCAGGCTCATGGTGCGCCGCAACGGCGAGTGGAGCGTTAAGGTCGGGAAGGCATTTGATGACAATGCGGCCGTAAAGCTTCGGATAGGGATAGTCTTCGCACTGATATTCAAGGACTGGGACATAACCGCCATAACAGACGGAATGTATCCCGGACAGGTTACGGGACCGGCCCGGCAGGATATGCTGCTTTACAGAAGGAATATAAGGAGGAGCGTATGAGAACGGTATACGGGATAATGATATTCATCATGATCCTTTCGGCGGCGGCTGTCAGCGCATATGCTGCCGAAGGAGAGAAGCTTAATGTTGACATCACAACTTATGACGGCAGGAAGGTCATGGTAAAAGACGGCATGGTCTTCTATACACCGCTTCCGGTAACGTTTGCGCCGGCAGTTCCTTCCGGATACTGCATAAGCCTGGATGACGGGGAGACTTTCAGCGCATACACCGATATCGCTGACACTGTCACGCTTTATCCGGATGACGATACGTCGCCCACCGGAAGATGGCAGCTGAAGTTCGCTGCCAAAACGCCTGATGGCGGACTGCTTGAATCGGATACATACAGAGTATGTTTTGATACAGCGGCACCGGAAATTGAATTCGAAGATCCGGAGGCTGTCGGAGGGTGGTTGACACACGACGAGAAGGTGCATTTTACCTTAAGCGATGAGAACGGGCTGTCAAGGATCTCTGCCAAGTGCGGCGACACTGTGCTCTACGAGATGCACAGGAAAGATGATGAACCGGCGGGACAGTGCAGCATGGAACTGCTGCTTACCGATACCGGCAGGCCGTACAACAATGTGGAGATGGTCTGCTATGACGTGGCGGGAAACCGTTCGGATGCATCGTTTGAATACAGGTATGACAGTTCCTGCCCCGTCATATACGTTCAGGGGATACTGAGCGGCGACGCATATGACAGGAGCGCCGTTTTGGAGGCGGCGGCATCCGACAGGGATTCGGATGTTTTCATAAGCTACACGGCCGAGCGGAGGATAGGGGACAGGCTGATAAAGACAGTGGCGACGACGGACGGGCCCCAGACACGGATCGACTTTACCGAGGATGGGAAGTATTTCATAAGGCTCTGGGCCGAGGACAGCGCGGGCAACTGTTCACCGGAGATAACAAGGAGCTTTTCCGTTGACACCACTCCGCCGACGGTATCGATAGGGGGAGTGACGGACAGCGTTGACCGGAGAGATCCGACAGAGGTGACGGTAGATGTGGGAGATAACATATATGAGGGCACGATGGTTAACATAAAACTGACAAAGACTGCTCTTTTGAAAAACGAAAATATCCCGATAGAAGGCTACGAACTAATGGCGGATCATGACATAAGAACGGTTAACATAAATTCGGATGGAGATTATCTGCTCGAGGTTTCGGCAGCCGATGCGGCGGGAAATGTCACACAGGAACTGCGGCGTTTCAGGATCGATTCGACGGCACCGGACATACTGATTTCCGGACTTGATGAGGGCGATATAACAAATGCCCTTCCGACGCTGCGGTTTTCCGTGGGTGAGATGTTTTACGAGTCTACAGTGATGTCATCGATACTTGAGAAAAAGGAGGCGAAGGGGTATGTGGTCGCCGAGTCGAAGGACAGGGTAATGAAGGCGGCCAATGACCATATGGACATTGAGGTCCAAAAGGAGGGAGAGTACCGCCTGACCTGCATAGCGGCAGACAGGAGCGGAAATACGGCAAGGTCCCACATAAACTTCAAGGTGGACCGTACCCCGCCCGTCATATCGGATCTTTCAGACATAGACAATAAATATTTCAGGTCGTTCTCCCTGCCTGCAGCACTTTCCTCGCTCGTATCCGATGCTTCGGGATACACTGCAGATGCCTACATCGACGATGGGAAGTTCGGGGAGAAGGATGTCGTGATAAACGAAGGGAAATATGTGCTGACGATCATCGCGGAGGATGCCGCATCCAACCTGTCCGAAGCGAGCGCATCATTCATAGTCGACCATACATCGCCGCAGGTCGTGCTCGGAGGGTTTGACAGAAACGGGAACATAAAGAAGGGCTCGCAGGTTACGGTAAGTCTTGCGGAACCCGGGGACAGGCTCCTGACCGTTAAGTTCAACGGAAGGAACGTTCCGGTTTCATCCGACAATACGGCATCATTTACCGTTGATGAATACGGCAGCTACACGATAGCCGTAATGGCAGAGGATGCTGCGGCCAATATAACGGATACCGAGATCCATGCGTCATGTTACATGGATGCCGGGCCCCTTGGAGGATACATAAGGTCGGAGAAGACAATAGAGGCAGCACCCGACGGGCCGGAAAAAAATAATGTGGATATTGCAGGTCTTCTGATAGGCCTTTCCACCGTGCTTTCCGGCACGTTCGGCCTTGCTTTTCGGACATTTTTACGTCATTGACTATTCGGCCCCGACAATGTAAACTCATAATACAAGGTATTGGGTTTTTGAGGCCCAAATAACGGAAGATACACAATATAGGTGGTCATGCACAGAGATAAGACGAAAGTCATATGGATAGGAGACCGTTCCATCGGCGGGGGCAGTCCGATACTCATACAGTCAATGACGAATACGAGGACTGAGGACGCTGAAGGCACCATCAGACAGATAAAGCGGCTCGAGGAAGCGGGCTGTGACATAGTAAGATGCACCGTTCCGACAGAAGATGCGGCAAGGGCCTTAAAGACTATCAGGAGCAGCATCGGCATCCCGCTCGTCGCTGATATTCATTTTGACCATAAGATGGCGATAGCAGCCATCGAAAACGGAGCCGACAAGATAAGGATCAATCCGGGCAATATAGGCGGAAGGGACAGGCTCGCTGAGGTTGTCGCCTGCGCAAAGGAAAGGAACATCCCTATAAGGGTCGGAGTCAACAGCGGTTCACTTGAGAAAGAGATAGTCGGAAAGTATGGGGGCGTGACCGCCGAGGGCATAGTCGAGTCGGCGCTCGACAAGGTGCACATGATCGAGGACTGCGGCTATGACAGCATAGTCGTGTCGATAAAATCATCGGACGTCATGATGTCGGTCATGACTCACAGGCTTATAGCTGAAAAATGCATGTACCCCATACATGTGGGGATCACCGAGTCGGGTACCGTTAGGAGCGGCAGCATCAAGTCGGCCGTGGGGCTCGGGATAATCCTGAACGAGGGCATAGGCGATACCGTAAGGGTGTCGCTTACCGGAGACCCGGTCGAGGAAGTGGTGGCCGCAAAGCTGATACTTAAGTCGCTCGGGCTCAGGCGGGGCGGCATCGATGTCATATCCTGTCCCACATGCGGAAGGACACAGATCGATCTTATCCGGCTTGCGGACGAGGCCGAGAAACTGGCGGCCGGTTACGATCTTGACATTAAGCTCGCTGTCATGGGATGTGCCGTGAATGGTCCCGGCGAGGCGAAGGAAGCCGATATCGGAATAGCCGGGGGAAAGGGCGAGGGCCTTCTCATCAAAAAAGGCGAGATCGTCCGGAAGGTACCCGAGAGCGGCCTTCTTGCGGCACTTAAGGAAGAACTGGACAGCTGGACTGATTAAATAGGGGTCAGTAATGGAAAAGAAGTTTTTTGATGTTTTTCCGGCACTTTCGGTGCCGGATGATGATGTGGAACTTATGGAAGAGACCAAGGTGACAAGGCTGGTCTCTTCTTCACGTCGCGATAAACTGCACATATACCTGACGAGCGATTACATCATACCCAAGGATAATATATATGCGATGGAACGCGAGATCAGGAAACAGTATTACAGCAATGCTCCGGTGACGGTAAAGATCATTGAGAATTTCACGCTCGGCGGCGCATATTCCCCGGAGTCGTTCATCAGGCAGTACAGGGGAAGCATCCTGACGGAGGCGCAGCATATAAACCCTGCATGGGCAGATCTTCTGCGCCATTCCGATTATGAATTCCCCGAAGACGGAAAGAGCATCGTCCTCATCCTTGAAGACAGGCCGATAGCACATGACATGGCAGAGGACATCCTTGATTATCTTGACCATGCGATAAACGGAAGGTGCGGGGGCGGCTGGAGGATCACGGCATCGTATAAGGAGAGGGAGAGCAGGCAGAGCTTCGTCCATACCCGGGAGAGGATGGCCGAGGAGATCAGGAAGATATCGCTTTATTCGGAGCAGGCGCCCGAAGGAGGGCAGGCACCGGATGGCCGGATGTCTTCAGGACCTGCCGGGGCTGCATCCGGAGAAGATGAGTTCATAATGTATGAGAAGATGGCCAAGGAGCATGCGGCAGGACAGGAGGCCGATGAGCGTCCGTTCCGGCCCTCATCCGCCGAGCCGGAAGCCGATACGAAGCCCAAAAGGCAGTCATCGAAAAAGGCTCCGCTCAATCCGGACGTCATTTACGGACGTGATTTTACGGACGGCCCGATAAACATCTGCGACATAGACGGCGACATAGGCGAAGTGGTGATACGCGGCCAGGTCTGCGGACTGCAGATAAGGGACACGAGGACCGGCAAGAAGATGGTCACTTTCTCCGTGACGGATTTTACCGATACGATAGATGTCAAGATGTTCCCGAAGGAAGACAGGCAGGAGAGGCTGTTAGGAGGACTTGCCGATGGAACGTTCATAATCCTCCATGGTATCACGGGTTTTGACAAATACGACGGCACCCTTTCGATAGGACGGGTGGAGGGGATCAGGAAGACCCACGACTTCAGGGAAAAGCGCGAGGACAATGAGACGGTCAAGCGCGTGGAGCTCCACTGCCATACGAAGATGAGCGACATGGACGGAGTGTCTGCGGTATCCGACATAATAGACCGTGCAAGAGCCTGGGGCCACAGTGCGATAGCGATAACCGACCACGGCGGAGTTCAGGCTTTCACCGAGGCATTCCACCATATACAGAAAAAGAAGATCGACGACATCAAGATAATCTACGGAATGGAAGGCTATGTCGTGGATGACAGCGAAATAGCGGTGCTTCCCAAAGAGCACACCATCGACGATACGTTTGTGGTGTTCGATCTTGAGACGACGGGATTTTCGCCGTCAGGCGACAGCATAATAGAGATAGGCGCCGTGAAGATCGAACAGGGCAGGATAACCGACAGGTTCTCGACGTTCGTGAACCCGAAGGGACCGATACCGCACAGGATCGAGAGGCTTACCGGGATAAACGATGCGATGGTCGCCGATGCGCCGTTCATAAATGACGCACTCTCAATGTTCGGGGAATTCATAAAGGACAGTGTTCTTGTTGCGCACAATGCGGGATTTGACATGGGATTTCTTACCGCCAAGGAGGAGGCTGCCGGAATATATACAGAGCACAGCTATGTCGACACGGTCGGGATGGCAAGGCTTCTCGTACCCGAGGTTTCCAAGTTCAAGCTTGACAGCCTGTGCAAGCATTTCAGGATATCTCTTGAAAATCACCACCGTGCGGTCGATGATGCCGAGGCGACGGCGCTTCTTTTCCTGAAGCTTGCTGACAGGATGAAGGAAGCGGGGGCCGTGGCGCTCTCAGAGCTTAACGAAATGGCAGCATCCTCGGATGAGAAGGTCCGCAAATCGCCGGCAAACCATATAATACTGCTTGCGGCCAACGAAACGGGAAGGGTCAATCTGTACAGGCTCGTCTCGCTTTCGCACATAAGGTTCTTCAATAAGGTCGCCAAGATACCGAAAAGGCTCATAGAGCAGTACAGGGAGGGGCTCATCATCGGCTCCGCCTGCGAACAGGGTGAGCTCTATCAGGCGATCATAGGGAAGAAGAGCGACAGGGAGATACTCAGGATCGCCTCGTTCTATGACTATTTCGAGATTCAGCCGCTCGGAAACAATGACTTCATGATAAGGGATGACCACTTCGAGGACATCAATTCAAGGCGTGATCTTGAGGACATAAACAGGAAGATAGTATCACTCGGGGAACAGCTCGGGAAACCCGTTGTCGCAACGTGCGATGTACATTTCCTCGATCCGGAGGATGAGGTTTACAGGCGTGTGCTCATGGCCGGAAAGGGCTTCCCGGATGCCGACATGCAGGCACCGCTCTATCTTAGGACGACAGGGGAGATGATGGCGGAATTTGAATACCTCGGATATGACAAGGCTTACGAGGTGGTCGTCACTAACACGGTAAAGATCTCGGACATGATCGAAAAGATCGAGCCCGTGCGCCCCGACAAGTGTCCTCCGGTCATAGAAAATTCCGATAAGCTTCTGACCGACATATGCTATACCCGCGCACGGGAGATATACGGAGACGACCTTCCGCCGATAGTATCACAAAGGCTTGACAAGGAGCTCGGATCGATAATCAAGAACGGGTTTGCGGTGATGTACATAATAGCGCAGAAGCTCGTGTGGAAGTCGAATGAGGACGGATACCTCGTCGGTTCGCGCGGATCCGTCGGATCTTCATTCGTCGCGACGATGGCGGGGATCACGGAGGTCAATCCGCTTCCGCCTCATTATTACTGCAGCAGCTGCCACTATTATGATTTTGACTCTCCGGAAGTAAGGGAGTTTGCGGGACGTGCCGGATGCGACATGCCTGATAAAGTATGCCCTGTGTGCGGCCGGCCGCTCAGCAAGGAAGGGTTTGACATACCGTTTGAGACGTTCCTGGGCTTTGAAGGCGACAAGGAGCCTGACATCGACCTTAACTTCTCGGGCGAGTACCAGTCCAAGGCGCACAAGTATACCGAAGTCATATTCGGGGCCGGGCAGACGTACCGCGCAGGAACGATAGGCACCCTTGCGGACAAGACCGCATACGGGTATGTAAAGAAATACTTTGAGGAAAGACATATAGACAAGAGGCCGTGCGAGATAGACCGTCTGGCGCGCGGGTGCACAGGGGTGCGCCGCACGACCGGGCAGCATCCGGGCGGCATAATCGTGCTTCCGAGGGGTGAGGAGATCGAAACCTTCACGCCGATACAGCATCCCGCGGATGACATGAATAGCGACATCATCACAACGCATTTTGATTACCATTCGATCGACCACAACCTGTTAAAACTCGATATTCTGGGACATGATGATCCCACGATGATCAGGATGCTGCAGGACCTTACAGGTACCGATCCGAAAAGCGTGGCGCTCGATGATAAGCAGGTCATGAGCCTTTTCCGCTCGACGGAGGCACTCGGGATCACTCCCGAGGACATTGGGGGATGCGAGCTCGGATGCCTGGGGATACCGGAATTCGGTACCGACTTTGTCATACAGATGCTGCTCGACACGAAGCCCGAGGCTTTCTCGGATCTTGTAAGGATATCCGGACTGTCGCACGGCACGGATGTCTGGCTCGGAAATGCGCAGACCGTCATCGAGGAGGGCAAGGCTACCATCTCCACGGCGATATGCACGAGGGATGACATCATGACATACCTCATCAACATGGGAGTCGACAGCTCTGCCGCCTTCAAGATAATGGAGAATGTCAGGAAGGGCAACGTGGCGAACGGCAAATGCGACAACTGGCCGAAGTGGAAGCAGGACATGCTCAGCCACGGAGTGCCGGAGTGGTATATATGGTCATGCGAGAAGATCAAATACATGTTCCCGAAGGCCCATGCCGCAGCCTATGTCATGATGGCATGGCGCATAGCCTACTACAAGATCAACTATCCGCTCGCATACTACGCGGCATATTTCTCCATACGTGCATCGGCATTCTCATATGAGACGATGTGCATGGGACGGGCAAAGCTCGAGGAAGAGATATCAAAGTACAGGAAGATGGCGGCGGATGCCGGCACCAATATGACGAGCAAGGAAGAGAATACCCTTAAGGATCTCAAGATCGTCGAAGAGATGTATGCGAGAGGATTTGATTTCATGCCGATAGACATATACAGTGCAAGGGCGCACCACTGCCGGATAGTCGACGGCAAGATAATGCCGAGGCTCGACTGCATAGACGGTCTCGGAGACAAGGCCGCAGACGGTGTCGTCGAGGCGGCAAGGGATGGCGAATTCCTGTCGCTCGATGATTTTCAGGAAAGGACCAAGGTGTCGAAAACGGTCACGGAACACATGGTGGAGCTCGGGCTTCTCTCATCTCTTCCCGAGTCGAACCAGCTGTCCCTTTTCGACATGATGCTCGGATAGAAGGAGGATGTGAAGATGGCAGGGACCGTAAGGCTTCTTCCTGCAGAGTGCGCACTCGATCTCGGAGACGGGAGCGAGCGCGGCGAATATGTATGTCAGAACTATATCCTCAATATGCTTGGCCGCCCTCACAGGGCGGTTAACATAATGTATACGTATTATCCGCTCGACGAGCAGTGGCCGATGCGTATTTCCGAGGCGTGTCATGACATGAAGGTAGGCTTTGCCTGGGACTATCCTTATGACAATTATTACCCGTTCGTCGAAGGAGGAGTGCAGTTTGAGCAGATGCGCGACATCAGGCGCCACGGTCAAGAAGTTATGTTAACCATGACCATAGACTGCGCGGTAAGCGACTCGCAGCTTTCGGACATCGCACGAAGCCTCCGTCCGTTCGGGCGCATGTTCCTCAGGATCAACCACGAGTGCAACGGCAGCTGGTTCACGCACAACAGGCGGTATTCGTACGAGGAGGTCGCTGCATTCTTTGTCCGCTTTGCGGGCATCATAAAGGAGATCGCCCCTAATGTGAGGTGCGTTTTCTGCGCCGGTCTCGCGGGAGAGGAAAAGGATCCGGACGGGCAGCATAAGGTGGAGCTTGAGGACGTTTTTGCCGAGGCGTACAGGGCGGCGGACGTGTGGTCGGCGGACAAGTATACGGCGCTTCATTTCGGCTGGCCGTACAACATCGCGGAGCCCGGCAATGAAACATATACGGCGGATGATCCCGAAGAGCTGTTCGTAAGGTATGAACGGACCTATGAGCGCCTTTCATCCCTGTTTGGGGAGCACCCGTTCATACAGGCGGAATTTTCCGCCGACGGCGATGTGACATCTGCCATGATGCAGCCACTGACCGTAAGAAGATACTATGATGCCGTATCGCGCTCTTGCGCGTCATGGCTTTCCGGAATATCAATGTACCAGTTCCGTGACCGCGGAAGGCTCGGGCTGGAGATGGAGGATCCGAACGATCCGTCGGTAGGCATCAGGCAGCCCCTCATGGATGAGTACATGGACATAGCGGGAGAACCGTATTTCCTGCCGCGCATCGAGCGAACCGGGAGCACCTCATTTCCGGCCGAGCTTCGGTGGGGAGGCAGCGAGGATGCGTACGGGATAGAGATCGATGCAAAGCTTGAAGGCATGCCGTGCTTCCTGGAGGTCACTCTTCAGGCGGACCTTTCCCTCATGATGGAGTTTAACGGAAGGTGGTTCTACAAGTCCCCCGGCGTTGAGACCATAGACCTCATGCCTGCATTCTACGGCCGGCCGTTTTCGGGAGCGCGCACCATACCGCTTCACATATTCGCAACGCCGCCTGACGGCGAAAATCATGAAAACGGCAGAGAGGACTGGGACGTGAACCAGTATTATACGATGACCGAAGAGCCGAGTTTTCGGATCAGATACGAAAGTCCGTACTATTCAAGGAAAGAGGTGGAGGCCGAGATGAGCAGGATCCTTGGCCGGAAGACTGATGGAAATTAACAGGATAAGGGAACGATACCCGTATTTATATGAGACGCACTGCCATTCGAGCGAATCGAGCAGATGCGCGACCGACAGCGCCGTCACGATGGCAGCGGGCGCAAAGGCTTCGGGATATTCCGGCATGATACTTACCAACCATAACTGGGGAGGCAACACGGCCATAGACAGGGAGCTTTCATGGAGTGATTTTCTCGATGCTTTTTTTGCGCCTTATTTTACTGCCGATAAATGGGCGAAGGCAAACGATTTTCAGGTATTTCCCGGATATGAGGCAGGTTATGACGGAACGGAATTCCTCATATACGGGATCGATATCGGATGGATGTACGGCCATCCCGAACTTCGGGACGCGACGGTTGCCGAACAGTTTGATATAATACATTCGGGGGGCGGGATCGTCGTCCACGCCCATCCGTACAGGGAGGCCTTCTACATCAAGGAGGTCAGGCTGTATCCCGAGTACATTGACGGTGTGGAGGGGATAAACACCGCCCACACGTTCGACAGAGAAAACCCAAGGCCGGATCATGACGAAAATGCTTTGAAATATGCGCGCAGTCTTGGTATGTTTATTACAGGCGGGAGCGATGCGCATGATATCAGGCATTTCAGAGGGGGAATGGCGTTTCCGGAAAAGCTCGATGACATACACGATTTTGCGGCGCGCCTTGCCGCGGCACGGCCGGACAGCTACCGTGTCACCAACGGGGATGACTGGTATGATGCATACGGAGGAAAGATATGAAGCTTGCTAGGGCAACCAAAAAGGGCAACAGATCGTTTTATCTCGAATTCATGATGATGACCCTCGTGCCGCTCATTGTCTGCGGCATCGTGATGATGATGGTCTGCTCGAGGGCCGTTGACATGAGCATGACGACCGAGGCCGAGGACAACCTGAAGAATGTCGCGGTGACCGTGCTTGCTGCGTATGAACAGGCCTATCCGGGCAAATACGAGGCCGCGCTCGAAGACGGCGCGATAAAGCTCTATAAAGGCGGCACGGTCATTTCCGATGACTTTGTGCTCGTCGACGGGATAAAGGAAAAGAGCGGGGTCGACATCACCATATTCGGGGTCGACACAAGGCTCATCACTACGCTCAAGGATTCTTCGGGCGAGAGGATGACGATGTCCGTTGCGAGCGAGAAGATAGTGGATGATGTATACGGCCGGCATTCGCCGAGATTTTATAACAACGTATCGATCGGCGGGGTTGAGTATTATGCATACTATGCCCCGGTCGATGAGGAAGCGGACGGCAAGTGCATCGGGATGATCGGGATCGCAAAGCCCGCGACCGTAATAAAGCAGAGCATCAACAGGTCGGTAAGGAACAATCTTATCGTGATGGTCCTCGCGATACTCATCACATCATTTTTCATCACGCGTTTTGCGAGCAACCTTGTCACCATAGTAAAGCTCATGCTCGATTTCATGAAGGAGCTTGGCGAGAACAAGCTCGATGCCAAGATCGATGCGAGGGTAGTCCAGCGTGAGGATGAGCTCGGGGAGATGGGAAGGAACTTAAAGAACCTGCAGATAGCGCTCCGGCGCCTCATTGAGCGTGATGTCCTGACGGGGCTTTTCAACAGGCGGAGCGCCGAAAAGAGGATTGACGAGATAGAAGAGAGCGGAGTCAAGTACAGCGTGGCCATAGGAGACATAGACCATTTCAAGAACTTCAACGACACATTCGGACATGAATGCGGCGATGTCGTGCTCCGTGAGGTCGCTCACCTTCTCAATGAAGGGATGAGCGGACGCGAGGGCTTTGTGGCCAGATGGGGAGGCGAGGAATTCCTTCTCGTGTTCGTTAACTGCGGCATAGAGGAGGCAAGGGACGCGCTCATGATCATAAGGCAGGCGCTGCATGACAATGAAGTAGAATATGACATGCAGATACATAAGGTCACGATGACTTTCGGCGCAGCCGAGAAAGTCCCGGGAGTTGCGATCAACCACCTGATCCGCGCCGCCGACGACAAGCTTTACGAAGGAAAGCAGTCGGGCAGGGACCGCGTTATCGTATGACAGGGCAGCGTAAAAGTGATATAATAAGATGTTTGAATACTAACCGGGAGCAGTGAAACTATTATGGGAAGAGAACTCGCAAAAACCTATGATCCTTCGGACATGGAAGGAAGATTATACGAAAAGTGGGAGAAGAGCGGCTATTTTCATGCAGTGCCTGACAGGTCGAAGAAGCCGTTCACGATAGTGATGCCGCCGCCGAACATCACGGGGCAGCTCCACATGGGACATGCGCTCGACAATACGATGCAGGACATACTCATCCGTTTCAAGCGCATGCAGGGATACAATGCGCTCTGGCAGCCGGGCACCGACCACGCGAGCATAGCGACCGAGGTCAGGGTAATGTCCGAGCTCAAGAAGGAGGGCATTGACAAGCACGACCTCGGAAGGGAAAAATTCCTCGACCGCGTATGGCAGTGGAGGGAAGAATACGGCGGAAGGATCACCAGGCAGCTCCGCAAGATGGGAAGCTCCTGCGACTGGGAGCGCGAGCGCTTCACGATGGATGAGGGCTGCAACAGGGCCGTCACGGAGGTGTTCGTCAACCTTTACAATAAGGGACTCATTTACAAGGGCGCGAGGATCATCAACTGGTGTCCCGTCTGCAATACATCGATCTCGGATGCGGAGGTAGAGTATGTGACTCAGCCGTCGCATCTGTGGCACATAAAGTATCCCGTTGATGACGGCGGCAAGCCTTCGAAGACGGAATTCCTGACGTTTGCGACCACACGTCCCGAGACGATGCTCGGAGATACCGCGGTCGCAGTCCATCCGGATGACGAAAGGTATACGCACCTTCACGGAAAGAGCGTATGGCTTCCGATCGTGGATAAGCTCATCCCGGTTGTCGAGGATACGTATGTCGACATGGAATTCGGAACCGGTGTCGTCAAGATAACGCCGGGACACGACCCTAACGACTTTGAGGTCGGAAAGCGCCATGACCTGCCGATAGTCAACGTCATGAACGATGACGGCACGATCAATGAAAACGGCGGCAAGTACGAAGGAATGACAGACCTTGAGGCAAGGGCTGCGATAGTCGAGGAATTAAAGGAGCTCGGGCTCCTTGTCAAGATAGAGGACTATGACCACAACGTCGGAACGCATGACAGGTGCGGAACGACCATCCAGCCGCTCGTAAAGCAGCAGTGGTTCGTGAAGATGGATGACCTCATAAAGCCCGCAAGGGATGCGGTCGCGACCGGGGACATCAAGCTTGTCCCTCCGAGGATGGACAGGACATATTACAACTGGACCGACAATATCCGTGACTGGTGCATCAGCCGCCAGCTCTGGTGGGGCCACAGGATCCCGGCATATTACTGCGCTGACTGCGGTGAGATGACGGTCTCAAAAGAGCCGGTCTGCAAATGCGGCAAGTGCGGAAGCACAAATGTCGTGCAGGATGAGGATACGCTTGACACATGGTTCTCGTCCGCGCTCTGGCCGTTCTCGACGCTCGGCTGGCCGGATAAGACCGAAGAGCTTGATTATTTCTATCCGACGGATGTACTCGTGACCGGATACGACATCATATTCTTCTGGGTCATCAGGATGATCTTTTCGGGATATGAGCACATGGGGAAGAAGCCGTTCTCGACCGTGCTGTTCCACGGGCTGGTCCGTGACGGGCTCGGACGCAAGATGAGCAAATCGCTCGGCAACGGCATCGATCCGCTCGAGGTCATAGAAAAGTACGGAGCCGACGCCCTGCGCTTCACTCTCGTTACCGGAAACGCTCCGGGCAACGACATGAGGTTTACCGACGAAAGGGTCGAGGCGAGCAGGAACTTCGCGAACAAGGTATGGAACGCCTCAAGGTTCATCATGATGAACATGGAGGGCAAGACGATAACGAAGCCCGCCGAAGATGAGCTCTGGGCTGCGGACAGATGGGTGCTCTCAAAGCTCAACAAGGTAGTCCGCGAGGTCACCGACAACATGGAAAAATTCGAGCTCGGAATAGCGGTCTCGAAAGTATATGATTTTATTTATGACGTCCTGTGTGACTGGTACATAGAGATGGTAAAGCCCAGGCTTTACAATACGGATGACGCCGCATCGGCGAACGCCGCGCTACATACGCTGAAGACCGTGCTCATTGATTCCCTGAAGCTTCTGCATCCGTACATGCCGTTCATCACGGAGGAGATATACTGCACGCTGACGGAGAGTGACGCAGACCGCGAGGCCGATAGCATCATGATCTCGGCATGGCCGAAGTATGACAGCGCGCGCGAGTATGAAGAGGATGAAGCCGAGATCGAGCTCATCAAGGAAGCGGTGCGCGGGATCAGAAACGTAAGGAGCGAGATGAACGTCGCACCTTCGAAGAAGGCCAGCGTGTTCATCGTCACGACGAACGATAAGGTAAAGGCCGCGTTCACAAAGGGCAAGGTATTCTTCGAAAGCCTTGCGGGAGCGGAGTCGTCTGTTGTTGTTCCCGACAGGACGGGCATTGATGACGATGCGGTATCCGTCATGATAGCGGACGCAGCCATCTACATACCGTTCGCGGAACTTGTGGACATATCAGCCGAAATAGATCGCCTCACAAAGGAAAAACAGAGGCTTGCGGGTGAGATAAAAAGATGCGAGGGCATGCTCTCGAACGAGAAGTTCGTCAGCAAGGCGCCCGAGGCCAAGATCAACGAGGAAAAGGAAAAGCTCGAAAAATACACTCAGCTGTCAGCGCAGGTCGAGGAACGTCTCGCGACACTGACAAAGACTGACGGAAAGTAGGTGCTGATGCCGGCTGCGACAGACAAATGGAGATGCGTCATATCGGATGACTGCATGACTGCCACGCTGTTCCTGACTCCTCCCGCCGAGGGGGAGAGCATTACCCCGGAAGACGTGGCTCTGTATCTGCGCGCGAACGGCGTCACTTCAGGCATCATCTATTCAGAGATAGAAAAGGCGATAAAAGAAAAGACGTATTACAAAGATATCACCGTTGCAAAGGGCAGGAGCCTCATAGAGACGCAGAACGGCTACTATGAATTCTGCTTCAGCATGGGTGAGATCAAGCATCCGACCATACGCTCTGACGGTTCGGTCGATTACCAGAGCATGAGCATTATACAGAGCGTCAGCCCCGGAGATGTGCTGGCCGTTTATCATCCCGCGGTACCGGGTTCTTCGGGCCTTGACGTTAAGAACAGGGAGCTTAGGTGCAAGCCGGCCAAGGACCTCCCGGAGATAAAGGGCTCCGGATTTGATGTCTCGTTCGACGGCAACACATATACAGCCTCTATGGAAGGAAGAGTGGAATACGATAACTTCAAGCTCCACGTCCGTGACCTATATGAACTGAGGGGCGATCTTGACCTCGTCACCGGCAGGATCGATTTTCGCGGAGATGTGATAGTCCACGGGAACGTGAGGTCCGGTACATACATAAGGGCCACGAAGACGGTCACCGTTGACGGTTCCGTTGAAGCCGCCACGATAATCGCCGAGGGCGACATCGTCCTGAAGAAGGGAATGCAGGGCAGCGGCAAGGCAAAGCTGGTATCGGGCGGAAACATATATGCAAACTTCATAGAGTTCACCGAGGTGCGGGCAAAAGGAAACGTTGAGGCGAACATCATCCTGAACTCAGTAATATCCGCAGGCAAATCGATCATCATAAGCGGCAGGCGCGGAGCCGTGATTGGCGGCATAAGCCACTGCGTCGGAGAGATGAGGATGGGGCATGCCGGGAACAATGCGGAGATAAGGACGAAGGTAGCGTCCGGGATCAGCGAGGATTATGACAGGCGCCATCACCTTCTCGAATCAAAGGCTGACAGCGCGAGGGCAAGCATCAGCAAGACAAAGAGAGAGATAGAACAGATAAGGGACGTCAGGCTTACGGACGATCCGAAGGATGTGAAGGATGCCAAGATCAGCCAGCTCGAGAGAAGGCTGAAGCGTGACATGCGCCTGCTCGAGCACGTCGAAAAGGAACTGGCCGAAATAGAGACGACGATAAGCGTCGGGATGAATGCGTCGGTATCCGTGGAGGAAAACGTACATCCCGGAGTGACCGTCATGATAGACAACAAGGAGATGCAGATCAAAAGCCCGATGAGGCATGTTAAGTTCTACAGGCCGTCGGGAAGCGATGTCATAGAGGTGAGTGAATTATGATCAACTTTGAGGAAGAACTGAAAAAATTTCATCCGAGCATGGAAGTGGAGGAAGTCGAAAACGCCGTGAGGGAGCATGAACTTACGGACATGACGGATATCATGCTTGAGATGCTTCGCAGGGAAAAAGAGAATAAACAGTTATGAAATGTTACGCATGCGGCAGCCGACTCGGCCCTGAAGATTACTGCCAGTCCTGCGGTGCCTATGTGAGGACGTACAGGCATATCATGTGCATGTCAAACATGCTGTACAACGAAGGCCTTGCAAAAGCGAACGTAAGGGACATTTCGGGCGCGATCGCGTCTCTTAACGAGAGCCTTAAATACAATAAAAGAAATATCGATGCAAGAAATCTGCTGGGACTGTGTTACTTTGAGAGAGGTGAGGTGGTTCCGGCTCTTTCTGAATGGATAATAAGCAAGAATTACGAGAGCAAGAAGAACATCGCTGACGAGTACATAAACTTCCTGCAGAGCAATCCCGCAAGGCTCGATACGATCAACCAGACCATCAAGAAGTACAACCAGGCGCTCAACTTCTGCTACCAGAACAGCCAGGACCTTGCCATGGTCCAGCTCAAAAAAGTACTTTCCATAAATGAAAATCTCATAAAGGGCTACCAGCTCCTGGCGCTTTTATACATCGAGGGAAAAGACTACGACAAGGCCAGGAGGACGCTGCTGCGCGCCCTTAGGATCGACCGGAACGATACGACGACTCAGAGATATTTAAAGGAGATCAACCAGATCATAACCGAGCAGGCGGAAGCCGGAGACGGCAAGGCCGATGCGGCGCTCGTGCTTCAGGATATCGTCACTTACCAGAACGGAAACGATACGATCATCCAACCGGTGGGCACAAAAGAAAAACGCGGATTTTCGAGCATCATCAACATTGTCATCGGACTAGTCATAGGCATCGCGATAAGCTGGTATCTGATACTTCCCGGCAAGATAAGCCTCGCCACGACTGAGAACGACGAGAAGTTCATGGCAGTCAGCGAGGAGCTGAACGTTGAGAAGGCGTCGCACCAGGAATCGATAAAGAAAGCGGAGACCCTCGAGACCCAGAAGAAGGAGCTCGAGCATCAGATAGAGGAGCTTACCGGAACGAACGGAGCCACCACGGAAAATGACAGGCTGCTCCGGGCGGCAAGGCTCTATCTTGAAGATTCTTCGAATTCGGGAAAGACGATGGACGAGCTGTCTGAGATCGGGGCCGACTATCTGCTCGAATCATCCGATGAGTTCAGGGAGCTTTACACAAATCTCCAGGAGAGGGCAGCGGGTGATGCCCTGAAGTCTTACATAAGCCTTGCAAAGGAAGCCTTCAAGACAAAAGATTACCAGACGGCAATAGAATATTACACAAAGGTGTGCGAGCTTGCGCCTGACGATCCGGAGTATCTCATGAATCTGGCGTACGCGTATACCGAGTCGGGCGAGACGGAAGCCGCGGCAGAGATATACCGCAGGGTGGTGGCTGATTTTCCGGAGACCGAAAGTGCCGCGGAGGCGGCAGGATTTTTAGCGGAATGATCTGAAAAAAGGAGACAGTTTATGGGCGGATTTTTCGGTGTTGCATCAAAAAAAGACTGCGTTTGGGACCTTTTCTTCGGGACCGATTACCATTCCCACTTAGGCACGAGGCGTGCGGGAATGACGGTGTTCGGCGAGAAGGGTTTTGACCGGGCCATACACAATATCACCAATTCGCCTTTCAGGACAAAGTTTGACAGGGATGTAACTGAGCTTAAGGGAAACCTCGGGATCGGATGTATTTCGGACTATGAGCCGCAGCCGCTCCTGATCAGATCGCATCTCGGTACTTTTGCCATAACGACGGTCGGGCGCATCGACAACCTTGATGAGCTTGTCGGGGAAGTTTCCACGCACCACACGCAGTTCCTGGCAATGAGCGGCAGCAACATCAACCCGACCGAGCTTGCGGCCTGTCTTATAAACCAGAAGGATTCGTTCGTTGAGGGGATCAGGAACGTACAGGAAAAAGTCAGGGGCTCGCTGACGCTCATGGTCATGACGGAGGAAGGCCTTTATGCGGCAAGGGACCTGTACGGCCGGACGCCGGTCATGATCGGAAAGAAGGAAGACGGATACTGCGTTTCATTTGAAAGCTTCGCATATATCAACATCGGATATACCGACGAGAAAGAGCTCGGCCCCGGCGAAATAGTTTACATAACTCCGGAAGGTTACGAGACGGTAAGCCCGCCCGGGGAAACGATGAAGATATGCACGTTCCTGTGGATATATTACGGATACCCCACTTCCACCTATGAAGGCGTCAACGTGGAGAGCATGAGATACAACTGCGGGGCGATGCTTGCCGAGCGTGATGATGTAAGCCCCGACATAGTAGCCGGCGTTCCCGATTCGGGGATAGCGCATGCGATAGGCTATGCCAACAGGTCGGGGATCCCGTTCGCAAGGCCGTTCATCAAATATACGCCTACCTGGCCTAGGTCGTTCATGCCGACTGACCAGAGCATGAGAAATCTCATAGCACACATGAAGCTGATACCCGTGGACGCACTTATCAGGGATAAATCACTGCTCCTTATCGACGATTCGATAGTCAGGGGGACCCAGCTTCGGGAGACGACGGAGTTTCTCTACATGAGCGGCGCCAAGGAGGTCCATATAAGGCCCGCGTGCCCGCCGCTTCTTTACGGATGTCCGTTCCTTAACTTCTCGCGTTCCAATTCGGAATACGATCTCATCACCAGGCGCGTCATCAGGGAGCGCGAGGGCGAGAATGTTTCCGACGAGGTGCTCGCCGAATATGCGGATCCCGACAGTGAAAGATACAGCATGATGCTCGAGGACATTAGGTCACAGCTCGGCTTTACGTCGCTTCGGTTCCACAGGCTTGATGACATGGTAAAGTCAGTCGGGATCGACAAGTCGAAGCTCTGCACATACTGCTGGGACAGGCAGGGTGAGGGCTGCAGCGGCTGCGGCAGATGCAGCGGAGCGGCAAAATGACAGATTTTAAGTATGTGAGGATACAGGGAAGGGAGCTCGCCGAGAATACCCTTTATGCAAAAGGCATCTTCAGCATGTGCTGGGGACTCATACAGAACAACATAATGGATGAAGAGGATGCCGACCTCTTCCGTGAGATAGATGCGTGGTTCGCGGAGATACTGCCATGGCCGCCGCAGTGCATGCGCAGGGAGAATGTCGTGTGTTTTTTCAAGACAGAGAACACCGAGATGATGATGAAGCTCATAAGGCCCGCCCTGTGGCTGCTTGAAAAGTATGACCATCCGTATTATGTCGTGTACACGAACATGCCCGGGGAGATCGTCTACGAGGACGATTATCAGGTCGTCGTAAAGGCGGGAGAACCGCTTAAGATAGAGAAGATACAGCCTTCATGGAGCAGCGGGCGGGGCATCTCATTCGATGATGCTCCTAAGCAGAAGGAAATGTTCTATTAGGACCTGCCGGCGAGTATATTAAATATTTGTAATTCCCGCGGCTATATCTTATAATTATTGGATAAGCCTTTATTAGCATGGGGGAAAGAAATGCCAGATTTTTCAAATTCGTGCATGAACATTCTTGAGTATGCCGGAATCGCACCCGACAACAGGGAAAAGATATTCGGGAAGATCAGGACTTTTGCGGGCCTTTCCGACCAGGGCGCGTCAGATGATGCGACCAGGAGGCTCCGGAAGGAACTTACCGCATACTATTACGACATATACAAGCTGGTGTTCTTCAGGACGCTCGAGGGCGACCGCATACCCGATGAGATATTCATGTTCCTTTATTTCGGATATATCGATGAGGAGCTTGCCGGAGAAGAAAATACAAAGATACTCTATGAATACGCAAGGACCATGGGACAGGACGAGCAGATGCATGTCATGACTTTCTACCAGTGGCTCCGTCTTGTCTATTCGGGCAGAAAAGATCCGTCCATAGATGATTTTTCCACCGATTACATCACAACACTGCGCAAGCAGAAAAGAGACGGCCAGATAACCGAGGAGCAGGAGCGTGCCGCGCTTTCTGACGGTGTTGCCAGGGTAAATTTTGAGGTCGACAACATGTTCCGGTCCGCCAACAGGATGATGACTCCGAGGGTCACGACTTTCGTTCCGTTCTTCTCGGGCCAGGTGCTCACGAGGCCGCTCGAAAGATCGCTCTTAAGCTATGACATAATAAACAAGACGATAGCACTCATAAAGGGGATTGATTTTTCGCTCTTCTACAGGCAGACGGTTTATACCGAGCCCGAGATAGGCGTTGACAAGGCGTTCATCCAGGTCGAGGTGCTCCCTGACGTCATACTGATGCCGGTCGCGGGAACGAGATACGCGATGTGGCAGGAGATAACCGGAGCAAAAAGGACAACACCCGGAAGGTTCATACTTCCCATCGCGGAGGAAGAGGATCTGTCGGGGATCATCATAAAAATGTGCGCCGAGTTCAGGTGGGAGATGTGCAAGAGGATACAGGGCGCGAGATGGAACGACCTGTCCGAGCGGTCGCTTACCAGCGACTATGTTGATTATATAGACACATACCGCCGCAACCGCGAACTGTCTCCCGAGACCAAGGAGAAGATCAAGGCTGCGCTCGTGAAAGCAAGGAACAGCTACAAGGAAATGTTCGTTGCCGACTACCTGACATACATACAGTACGAGAGTTCGGGTGCCCTGCGCCACAACAAGGTCGTGCGCGCGATACTGTTCAATTACTGCCCGTTCTCGAAGATCATCCGTGAGGGTGCGGTGGCTACCAATCCGCAGTACACGCAGCTCATAGAAAGGTATCACAACAAGTCGGCGCATGAGCAGCATCTGTTCGACATAGTTATCGGAAGGATAGAAAAATCAGGGAACCGCGTTCCCGACGAGCTTATTACACATGGGGAATTCCTAAGGCTTTGATCATATCAGGAGAAGATGATGGGCGAAGAAAATGTTTCAAGAAATTTCATAGAAACGATGATCGACAAGGATCTCGAGGAAGGAAAGTACGAAGGCGTACATACGCGTTTTCCTCCGGAGCCTAACGGATATCTGCATATCGGACATGCGAAGGCCATACTTTTAAACTACGGCCTTGCGAAAGAATACGGCGGAAAGTTCAACTTAAGGTTTGATGACACGAACCCCACCAAGGAGAAGACCGAGTTCGTCGAATCCATAAAGGAGGATGTCGCCTGGCTCGGAGCCGACTGGGAAGACAGGCTGTTCTTTGCGTCGGACTATTTTGACCAGATGTATGAGGCCGCTGTAAAGCTCATAAAGAAGGGCAAGGCATATGTGTGCGACCTTACGGCCGACCAGATCAAGGAATACAGGGGGACTTTTGACACACCCGGAAAGAACAGCCCTTACAGGGAGCGGAGCGTAGAGGAGAACCTTGAGCTGTTCACACAGATGAAGGAAGGGAAATTTTCTGACGGCGAGAAAGTCCTTCGCGCCAAGATCGATATGGCGAGCCCGAACATCAACATGCGCGATCCGGTCATATACAGGGTGGCACATATGAGCCACCACAATACCGGAGACAAGTGGTGCGTATATCCGATGTATGATTTTGCGCATCCGATCGAGGATGCGATAGAAGGCGTCACGCACAGCTGCTGCACGCTCGAGTTTGAGGACCACAGGCCGCTCTATGACTGGGTCGTAAATGAACTTGAGTATCCGCATCCGCCAAGGCAGATCGAATTCGCCAAGATGTACCTGACGAATGTGGTCACGGGAAAAAGATATATCAAGAAACTCGTTGAGGACGGGATCGTTGACGGATGGGACGATCCGAGGCTCGTGTCCATTGCGGCGCTTCGCCGCCGCGGATTCACGCCGCAGTCGATACGCACGTTCGTGGAACTTTGCGGAGTATCAAAGGCTCAGTCATCGGCGGATTATGCGATGCTCGAGTACTGCATAAGGGAAGACCTCAAGCTTTCGAGGCCGCGCGTCATGGCCGTACTCGATCCGATAAAGCTTGTCATAGACAATTATCCCGAGGGGGAGACGGAATACTTTGATGTCCCGAACAACCTCGAGAACGAATCGCTCGGGACAAGGTCAGTGCCTTTTTCGAGGGAACTTTACATCGAGCGCGATGACTTCATGGCAGAACCCGTGAAGAAATATTTCAGGCTTTTCCCGGGCAATGAGGTCCGCCTCATGAACGCATACTTCGTGACCTGCACGTCTTATGAGACCGATGCGGACGGAAACGTCACCTGCGTGCACTGCACGTATGATCCCGCAACGAGGCAGGGCAGCTGCCCTCCCGACCGCAAGGTCAAGGGAACGATACACTGGGTGAACGCGCCGACCGCTTTTACTGCGACCGTGAGATTATACGAAAATCTCATAGACGAGGAGAAGGGCGTGTACAACGAGGACGGAAGCCTAAACCTCAATCCCGCCTCGAAGACGGTCCTTACCGGCTGCGTAATGGAGCCGTCGCTCAAGGATGCGAAGATATACGAATCGTTCCAGTTCGTGCGCAACGGATTCTTCTGCGTTGACTGCAGGGATTCGAAGGAAGGTGAGCCCGTGTTCAACAGGGTAGTGTCATTAAAGAGCAGCTTTAAGCTGCCTGATAATAAATAAGTTTTTGGAGGCATGAAATGGGTTTACTAGACGGATTATCAAACATGGGGCTCGGAAAACTGGAGGGTGCCGAAATATTCGAAGAGGAAAAGAAGCCGGCAGCGCCGGCTGCTCCGGCGGCAAAACCGAAGGAGGAGGCTCCGTTTGACGAGGCAAGCGTTCTCTTCGACAAATCTGTCACCTGCCCGGTATGCGATTTTAAGTACACTTACAGGGCAGTCAGGACGGGAAAGGCAAGGCTCCTCGGACAGGATCCGGACCTGCGCCCGAAGTATGACAAGTTCGATCCGGGCAAATACGATGTGGTCGTCTGCCCCAAATGCGGATACGGAACGCTGACCAAGTACCTCGGCCCTCTTCCGGCGGCACAGGTCAAGCTCCTGAAGGAAGGCATAAGCGGAAGGGTGCGCGGCATCGCAAACACTCCGATACTTACATACGATGATTCCATCCAGAGATATCAGCTCGCTCTTGCGTCCTCGATAGTAAAGCGTGCGAGGGACAGCGAAAAGGCGTATGTATGCCTCAAGATGGGCTGGACTATAAGGGGAAAAAGGGAAAACGTCCCGATCGACGCTCCGGACTATGACGAAAAGATAAGCCAGCTGAACGCTGATGAGAATGAGGCCCTCAAGGCGGCTTATGACGGATTCATAAGTGCGCGCCAGAAAGAGCAGTTCCCGATAGCCGGAATGGACGAGGTGACGCTCGACTATCTGCTTGCGGTGCTTGCCGCAAGGTTCGGGCAGTTTGACACGGCCCAGAAGATGATATCGGGAATACTGATGAACAAAGCAGCAAACAGCAGGATAAAGGACCGCGCGAGGGACCTTAAGGAAATGGTGCTTGAGCAGATGAAGATGAAAGGAGAATTCTCATGAAAGGATTTGGCAAGTTCGTAACATTCGTAGGCGTGACAGGAGCAGCCCTTGCGGGACTGTGGTATTTCTGCGAGATGAACAAGGAAAGGCCTGCCGAGGCAGGATCCGACGGCGAAGGAAAGAGCGAAGGCGCAGCCGAGAGGTCTTATGTATCACTCGATCCCGAGCTTAAGGAAGACGCAAAGGAAGTTGCCGAGGATGTTAAGAAGACTGCCGAGGATTTAAAGGCAGCAGCCGCTGACGGAAAGAACACCCTTAAAAAGGCCGTTAAATCCGCGGCGCAGGACATCATGAACAAGGCAGAGGATGCCGCACGCGGAGTCGGCATTGTCAAGGAGAAGAAAGATACGAGCGATTTTGAATTTGAGGATTTTGACAAGGAAAAAGAAAGCTCAGAAGGCTCGTCGATCGATATCCAGTAGGATCGCAGCGCTCTGCCTGTGCGCCCTGGCATTAGCCGGCTGCGGAAGGGACACGCTTCCGACCGAGGTCGTGCTGACGAGTGATTTTCTCGAGGACGAGGTGTTCCGCCTTGAGGGGCATCCGTGTATGAAGAACGAGATAATGGTGTACCTTGCCAACTCGGAAAATCAGTACAGCGAGGTGTTCGGCAGCGAGATCTGGTCCGTGCCCGTCGGAGATGCAAGCCTCGAGGATTCCTACAAGGAGTGCATCCTGGCCAGGATCGCGCAGATCAAGACGATGAACCTCCTCGCGGCAAAGTATGAGGTCGAGCTCGACGATAACGAGACCTCGAAGGTCAACGCAGCGGCAAGGGAATATTTTGACACGCTCACGGAGGCGGAGAGGAACATTCTCGATGTCGACATGGATACGATCGCAATGCTCTACCGTGAGTTCGCCGTCGCGAACAAGCTCTATGAAGCCGTGACTGCAGATATCAATCCGGAGATCAGCGATGACGAGGCGAGGACGATCACGGTCCGGACGATCCTGATCAAGACGTACCGGCTTGACGAGAACGGTACGAGGATCCCGTATTCCGACGAGGAAAAGAAGAACGCTCTTGCCCGCATTGCGCAGATCAAGCAGAGGATCAATGACGGAGAGACATTTGAGGTGCTCGCCGCGGATTACAATGAGGACGAGAACAGCGAGTACAGCTTCGGACGCGGCGTAATGCCGCCGGAATTCGAGGAGGCGGCGTTCAACTTGGGAGAGGGCGAGGTCAGCGACATAGTCGAGACCGAGTACGGATACCACCTGATATGCTGCATGTCGACTTTCAATCCCGAGGAGACTGACGCGAACAAGGTCAAGATCGTCGAAAAGCGCAAGCAGGAGGCTTTTGACGAGGTATACAACAGTTTCGTCGCCACGCTCACATCAAACCTCAACAAACCGCTCTGGGACAGCATCCACTACGATCCCGGCGGACCCGTCAAAACCACAGGCTTTTTCGAGATATATGATAAATATTTTACAGTTGTTAGCACTCAACCCGGTTGAGTGCTAAATTTTTCTTGACTTTCATTTTTCGGAGGGTTATTATTCTGTTGATGGCCCATGGGGACGGAGTCAGCGGTCCATTTTTTGGCCCATGGGGACGGAGTCGATGGTCCATTTTCCGGCCTGCAGACCGCATGCAGCACAATAAGTTCTAAAAGAAAAGAGGTAGTTATAAAATGGCAAAGACAGGAAATTTATCGATCAACAGCGAGAATATATTCCCGATAATCAAGAAATGGATGTATTCCGATCACGATATCTTCGCGAGGGAGCTCGTCAGCAACGGCTGTGACGCCATCACGAAGCTTAAAAAACTCGACGTCATCGGGCAGTACAGCATTCCCGAGGGGCGTGACATGAAGATCTGCGTCGAGGTCGATCCCGAGAACAAGAAAGTCAGCTTTTCCGACACGGGTATCGGAATGGATGCGGATGAAGTCGAGGAATACATTACCCAGATAGCATTTTCGGGTGCGACGGCGTTCCTTGACAAATACAAGGACAAGACGGACAACGACCAGATAATCGGGCATTTCGGACTCGGATTTTACTCCGCGTTCATGGTCGCGGACGAGGTGCACATCGACACGCTCTCCTTCAAGGATGGCGCCAAGGCGGTCCACTGGGAGTGCGACGGCGGCACCGAGTACACGATGGACGAGGGTGAGAGGACCGAGGTAGGCACAACAGTAACGCTTTTCCTCAATGACGATTCCCTTGAATTCTGCAACGAATACAGGATGAGGGAAGTGCTCAAGAAATACTGTTCGTTCATGCCTGTGAACATCTATCTGACGAAGGCCGGCGAGAAGGAGCAGTATGACAACATCCCGGCCGATGAGGTGACCGACAAGGATACAGTCATTGAAAAATACACCGAGGAAGCCAAGTACGAGGAACAGGAAAAGGACGGAAAGAAGGAGAAAGTCGAGGTAAGCCCTGCGAAGGAGATGGCCAAGATCGTCCGCCGTCCGGTCCCCGTAAACGATCCGAACCCGCTATGGGCAAAGCGGCCTTCAGACTGCACGAAGGAAGAGTATCTCGAGTTCTACCGCAAGGTGTTCATGGACTACAAGGAGCCCCTGTTCTGGATACACCTTAACATGGACTATCCGTTCAACTTAAAGGGGATACTCTACTTCCCGAAGATCAACATGGAATACGAGTCCATCGAGGGCGTCATAAAGCTTTACAATAACCAGGTGTTCATAGCCGACAACATCAAGGAAGTCATTCCCGAATTCCTGATGCTCTTAAAGGGCGTCATCGACTGTCCCGACCTGCCCCTGAACGTTTCCCGTTCCTTCCTGCAGAACGACGGGTATGTGAAGAAGCTCTCCGCCCACATCACCAAGAAGGTGGCGGACAAACTGAACGGCCTGTTCAACACGGAACGCAAGCAGTACGAAACCTACTGGGACGACATTCATCCCTTCGTGAAGTACGGCTGCGTGCGGGACAGCAAGTTCTACGACATGGTGAAGGGCAGCCTGCTGTTCAAAACCACCAAGGGCGAATACCTGACGTTGGACGAATACCGCAGCCGCAACGAGGGCAAGGCGGAAAAGAAGGTCTACTACACCACCGAAGCGAACCGTCAGGCCGCGGCCGTGGCGCTGTACACCGATAAGGGCATCGACGTGGCCGTGATGGACACCCTGATCGCCATGAACTTCATGAGCTTCATGGAATTCGGCGGCGGCAACGAGGGCCTGCAGTTCGTGCGCGTGGACGCCGACGTGTCCGGCCTGACCGAGGAAAGCGAAGAAGGCAAGGACATCGACCAGGCCTCCATGGCAAAGCTGTTCCGGGACGCCCTGGGCGATCAGGAGCTGACCGTGAAGATCGAAGCCCTCAGCGACCACAGCCTGCCGGTCATGCTCACCGAGGAAGAGCAGGTGCGCCGCTACAAGGAAATGAGCGCCATGTACGGCCAGGACTTTGGCTTCCCCTCCAAGTACACCCTGGTGCTCAACCGCCTCTGCCCCACCATCCGCGCCCTGGCCGCCATGGAGGAAGGCGACGTAAGCAAGCTGCTGTGCAAGCAGCTGTTCGATCTGGCCCGCCTGTCGAGCCGTCCTCTGGAAGCGGAGGATTTGAAGGATTTCATCGCCCGCAGCAACGAGATCGTGGCGCTGATGGCAGAAAAGGCCTGACGCATTATATCGCAAAGGAACGCTGGACCCATACGCCCCGGCGTTCCTTTTTTTGTCGCATTCCGTCGGCAAAAAAGGGCGACGGCTCGGTTGCGTTTTTTCCTGCTTTTCGTTATAATGGCACATGGATCAACGAGCAATGCACCGCGCTGACAGCACCCGGCGGGAGGCGTCAGCCGGTTTTCAGTATGACATTTAAGGAGAAAAACCGGATGGATAAAAAATGGTTGACCGTTGCGCTGGCGTTAGCCATCTGCGCCGTGCTGGTCATGGCCGGGTATTTCGGCATCCAGATCAGCAGGCAGGAAACGAACGCCCGGGAGGCATCGGCACAGCGGGAAACGCTGCGGGTGAGGGAAGCGCAGAGCCAGGCTCAGGTCGCGGCAGCCGAACGGGACGAGGCCCTGGCCCGGCAGGCCGAAGCGCAGCAGAGGATTCAGCAATTGACCGGCCAGGCCGAAGCGGCCCAGGCGGCGCTGAACGCCGCGGGAGAAACCGCCGCCGCCCTGCAAGCGGAAATCGAGCAGCTGAAAGCCGCCCAGGGGGATTCCGCCAACGCGCTCACCGAAAACGAAAAAGAAATCGAAAGCCTGAACGCAGCTCTTACCCAGGCACAAAAAACATTGACC
>JAILRP010000058.1 GCA_024698075.1 Lachnospiraceae bacterium | reverse complement strand
GTTTATCCTCGACAGTCCGTATTCATCCGGGCGCGCCATCGTTTCGAAAAATTCCCGAAGGCCCGTGTACTGTTCTTCATTTACCAGGTACTTGACCTCTTTTCTCTTAAATACCTCTCTGTATCCGGACATTTTCATTACCGCCTTCCGTAAACTTTTTTCTTTATGGACGAAGTATATCCGCCAAATCTTAAATGAACATTAAAAAAACACCGCATACTGCAGTGTTTTATATACAGCCTGTAATACGGGCTTTATTATCCGGGCTTCAGATTCCGGCATGTTTCTCCTTATTTTCTCAGAGTCACGGCAAATACCGTTTCCTCCCTTTCCGAATATGCCTGTATGTCTCCGCCGTGATTTTCCGCTATGCGCTTTGCGATCGCAAGGCCGAGGCCGTAATGGCCGTCATCCCTGCCCCTGGCTTTGTCGCCGCGGTAAAACCGCTCAAATATCTTCCCGGCATCTTCCTCGGGAATCGGATCCCCGGTGTTGGCCACGCTGAGTTTCACGGTCCCCTTTCCCTTAGCATGCCCGGCATAAACCTTTACCGCCGTACCGGAATAGCTGTGGCGGACCGCATTGTCGAGAAGCGTCGCGGCCATCTGCTCGATCTCTTCGCGGCAGCATCTTAATGTCATGCCGTTTTCAATGTCCGTCTCTATCGTGACTCCTTTTTCAAAGGCCACTCCTTCGTATGCAAGGCAGCTTTTGCTGAGTATGAGCGTAAGGTCTTCCTCCTTATGGCCTGACCCACCGCCTTCTTCGAGCCTTGAAAGGTTCAGAAGTCCCGCAATGAGCCTGCTCATCCTGTCGGACTCATACCGAATGTTCTCGATATATTTTCGGTTATCGCCGCTTTCGGGGATCTCGTCGGCGGATGCCATGATCACCGCAAGTGGGGTCTTCAGCTCATGCGATGCATCTGCAATGAACTCCTTCTGCCGTGCGAATGCCTCTTCCGCCGGCTTTGCGATCCACTCCGTAACCTTCAGAGACGCAAACACGATCACCGCCTCAAGAAGCACAAATATGAGGAGCGACTGTGTGAGAAGCTCCCAGAGCCTGCCCCTTATCTCACTGTCATTCAGTATGACTATGGAATCCGGGTAATGATACCGGTAGGAAAAATCGGCAAAATACAGGTTTCCGACCACCTCGGCGTCAGAGGCTTTCCCTGCAAGGACAAATGCTGCGGCATCTTCCACGCTGAAGTCCTCGGAGGTGTTTCCGTGGCTTACGATCTCTTCGATCTGCCCGCCGCTCGATTTTACCGTATAAAGCTCATAGTCCATGACCATCATGTTCTCTATGTCACGGGGCGGCTGCATTTTTCCGCCATCGGGTGCGGGACGCCCTTCCGGGCCCCGGAGCATGACTCCCCTGTCACCGAGGATGTTCAGGTTCCTCCTGACGCCGTCCTTTTCCCTGTTATAGCTTCTGACATTCACCATCACAAGCGATGCTGCAAGTATTACGCTCAGCAGCGCAAGGATCGTCAGGCACGTTTTTTTCCTTAATTCCTTCATAACCGCCTACTCTTCATATTCAAGCCTGTAGCCCATATTGCGGATGGTCTTTATCGACACGCCGGAGCCGAGGACCTTAAGCTTCTTTCTGACAAACGACATATAAGCCTCGAGATTGTTCGATACGGCTTCGGAATCCATCCCCCATATCCTGTCATATATCTGATCCCTTGACAGTATGCGCCCGGGATTGTTCATAAGATACTCTATCAGCTGGAATTCCTTGTTGTTTATGCTGATATCCTCATCATTCTTTGTGCAGCGCAGCTTTGAGGAATCATAGTCAAGAATGATGTCGCCGAACTCGAGCACGCTGTCAACCGCCTTCCCGATGTTCAGCTGTGCGTTCACCCGGGCGGCAAGCTCGTCCACATGGAAGGGCTTCGGGACGTAATCATTGGCCCCGCTGCCGAAACCGAGCAGGCGGTCCTCAAGCTCGGCCTTTGCCGTCAGCATAATGACTTTTACTTCCTTATCGGTTTTGCGGATCTCCTTAAGAATTGATATTCCGTCCATTTTCGGAAGCATGATATCAAGGATTATCAGGTCATACATGCCTGAGAGGGCGTTATCCAGCCCGTCCTCGCCGTCATGCGAAACATCGACTATATAGCGGTCACGCCTGAGCCGCTCCGCAACAAGCCCCGCAAGGGACTTTTCATCTTCAACTATAAGTATCCGCATACACTGCCTCTTTGGCCGGATATATCCCGGCGCTTATCCTCCGCATGATATCCGTGTAAAGATCTTAAACTTCCCACAGCCGGCTGATGCCGGATGATTATAAACATCCCTGCAATGATTATAATATTTTCTGCTCATGCCATGTCAAGTTTGGACTTCAGCATGTTGAGCACCCTTTTCTTGTCCGTGCTCCAGAGCGGTGCGATAAGGTCCCTTCTGGCCCCGTCGCCGGTCATCCTATGTATCACGATATTCTCAGGGAGCACCGCTATGCAGTCTCTCACAATATCCGTATACTCTTCCATCGACAGGCATCGGAACTTCCCCGCCTTATATTCATCTGCAAGGTCCGTCCCGGCAAGCACATGAAGAAGCTGTATCTTGATCCCCGAGACCGGCCCGGCACCGACATAAGCCGCGGTCTCTATCATGTCTTTTCTGCTCTCCCCGGGAAGCCCGAGGATGATGTGCGTCACCGTCTCGATCCCCCTGTCCGCAAGCATTCTTACCGCATCATCATATACATCAAGCGTATAGCCTCGCCTTATATACTCCGCCGTCTGCTCATGTATCGTCTGAAGCCCCAGCTCGACCCATACCGGCTTTATCTTTCCGAGGGACTCAATAAGGCCGATTACTTCATCGGGAAGGCAGTCAGGTCTTGTTGCTATCGCAACTGCAGCAACGTCGGGATGCCCTATCGCTTCCCGGTATACGGCTTCGAGCCTCTCAGGCAGTGCATAAGTTCCGGTAAACGCCTGAAAATACGCGATATATTTGCCGCCTTCTTCCGGCATCTTTCCCTTAACGAGTGCTTTCCCGCGCTCGATCTGTTCCGTTATGCTGTCATTCCGGCTTCCCGCGACCTCTCCGCTTCCGTACCCCGAACAGAATATGCACCCGCCGGTTCCGATCTTCCCGTCCCTGTTCGGACACGAAAATCCGCCGTCTATCGCTATCCTGTACACTTTGCAGCCAAAGCGCTCCCTAAAATACCGGTTTGCCGTCTTATTCTTCACGATCTGCCGTCATCCTTACATAAGCTCTCACCCTACATGATATATGATACCACAAAAAAAGCTCCGAACGCGCCATATCTGGCTTTGCTTCGAAACTTTTCTTCGCAGGGGATGAGAGAATCGAAGACAAGTCGTTTCTCCCATATTCCCAGCAATAATCAACATTAAGGGGCATTCTTCTTTGAGTGCCTTTGAGTGCCATCTTTCATGATTGAGAAAGGGTTAAGATAGCAACCAATTCATAATCCGTAATATACATTTCTACTGATTGGATCATCGATATATAGATTCCATGAGTTTGATACTCATTCGTGGTATACTGCCGGCGTATTCGTCAAGAGCCGGCAGGAAAATAAGAGTATCGATAAGTTCTTTACCTGGGTGGAGGAAAGATAAAGTCTGACAAATCATTCATCTGTGTGACAGGATTTTTTATAACAGGCACCTTACAATCAGATCATAAATGAGAAAAATGGTCTGATATAAACGTAAGGAGGTTTGGAAAATGAGCAAAAAGATATGGATGAGCATTATCGCGGCGGTGATCTTAATGAGCCTTTCTCTTTTTGTGACGGAAAGCAGGGCGTCGGATGAAAGAAATGATCCCGGGGAACAGATTGCTCCGCCAACAGAAGGAATTGTCGGGACATGGTATTTGTCATACAATAATGATCAGGAGAAACTTGATGAAGTGTTCCCGGATATCTATGCGTTCGGAAATGAAATGGTCATAAGGCCGGACGGCCGGATTTTCTGGCATATCGGAGCTTGTGGGGCGGCAGGGACTTATGAGGATTACGGAAAACAGCTGGCAGTGTGCGCTTCGGATATAATGGAATCTGATGAATACAGGATCGCGGCAACGATCGATGACAGCGGGAAACTGTTCATGACATACAGGTCTGTACCGCTTGAATGGGCTTACAGATCAGATAAGTACTGGTAAGGGATAATGAAACGATATGGAATGGATGAGTTCGATACGTGAAAGTATCAGATATATGGAAGATAATATACTGACCGTTACCGGACCGGCAGAGGTCGCAGCGCATGTAAATATATCAGAGATGTACCTTCAGCGCGGTTTTCAGGTCGTGACCGGGATGACGATCGGAGAGTATGTCAGGAACCGCCGATTGTATCTTGCGGCAATGGACCTTGTGGGGACGAACGACAGGATAATCGACATTTCATTAAAATACGGTTACGAGACGCCCGAGAGCTTTACTAAAGCTTTCGGACGTTTTCATGATGCAACGCCGACACAGATAAGGAAAAATGAACGGCGTCCTGTGACTTTTCTTCCCATGGCTGTTTCAATGACGATCAAGGGAGGCAGCCGGGCGGAAGTGGAGATCGTAGAACTCGAAACACTCAAACTTATCGGAATGGTCTGGGATATGTCGTTTGAGCAGCATCTTCAAAAGATCCCCCGGTATCTTGATGATTTTGAAAACAAATATGAAGATATGCTGCGTGAGGAAAAAATGCCTCCGGATTTGGACAGATATGACCAAGCCGTATATGAGAACCGGATCGGAGAATATGATGCCTATACATGCGTCGGAGCCAAGGAGGGATGGTGCCGTTATATGATCGCAGGAAAATACACCGGAAAAGATGTGCCACCGGGCATGGAAATATGGACGGTTCCAGGAACGGAATGGGCGAAGTTTCGATGTGAGGGTCCGCTTCACAATTCCGTGGACAACATAAAAAAGTTTATCTGGTATGAGTGGCTTCCGTGCAATGATGAATATGAACTGAGTGGTGATTACTATATAACCAGGTACAGCCGTGTCAACAGATCTACGGATATGGATTACAGCTGCGAGATGCTGATGCCGGTCGTAAGAAGAAAG
>JAILRP010000028.1 GCA_024698075.1 Lachnospiraceae bacterium | reverse complement strand
ACGTTCATTGGGGAGACGGAAACTTCAGAAGTCATGGATGAGAAGGATGTTGACCTGATATTTTTTATGGGCCAGTCGAATATGTCGGGCGCGGCGGGTGATGCGGCTCTTGCCCCTCACGTTTCGGAAGATGCGGGCGCGGAGTTTAGGGCCGTTTCCGATCCGACACGCCTTTATCCGATAACTGAGCCTTTCGGGATAAATGAGAATAATCCGACGGGACTTACCGAATATCCCGGTGCCAAGAAGGGTTCCCTGGTGTCTGCGTTTGTGAACGAATACTACAAGGAAACAGGAAGAAAGGTTGTCGCCGTGTCCGTTTCAATGGGCGCGACCGATATGGAAAAATGGATGACACCCGGAGTGATAGCGGATGTAGGCCAGAGATATGAGCGCTCCGTGGCGTTTCTGAAGAATAACGGCTATAACATAGGACATATATACGCTGTATGGCTTCACGGGGAATCCGATGCCATAAAGGGTACGGATCCGGAGGTTTACAGGACAGACCTTGACGATATAATGCGGCCGCTCTTTATAGCGGGACTTCAGAAGGTGTTCATCATCTCGCCGGGAAGGACGATCGATTACCGGGATATATTCCTTGACATAATCAATGTCCAGAAGAAGATATGCATCGAAAGCGGTTATTATGCCATGGCTACGACAGTGCTCTCTAAGGTTAGCACGGAGTATATGACCGACATGTACCATTATAACCAGCATGTTCTGAACCTCGTGGGAACAGAATCGGCCAAAGCTGCCGCATATTATACTATTCACGGCGAAGAGAAGATCGTATATGACTACAGGGAAGGAGAGGACCTTGTCCCGGACGGGGTCGAGCCGGATTCGCAGGAGAAGGAGGACCACCTTCACCTTTCCGAGATAAACATAAACGAGTCTTATTAGAAGAAAGGAATGGATACTTATGTCAAACGACAAGATACTTCTGTTCATACCCGCGTACAACTGTGAAAAACAGATAGTCCGCACGCTGGAGCAGCTGACTCCCGCTGTGATGGCATTCATAACAAGGGTCGTGGTCGTCAATAACCGGAGCACGGACAGTACCGAAGAAGCAGTGCTTGACTTTATGCATGCCCATGCCCAGCTTCCGATCACGCTGCTTAGAAATCACGAGAATTACGGGCTCGGAGGCTCCCACAAGGTTGCATTTAAATACGCGATCGAGCACGGATATGACTATGTGATGGTCCTTCACGGTGATGACCAGGGCTGTCTGTCCGATTTTCTGCCGGTACTCGCAAAGCGGTATTACAGAAAGCATGACTGCGTGCTAGGTGCCAGATTCATGCGGGGGTCGAAGCTTGAGGGCTACTCGGCGTTCAGGACGATCGGCAATATAGTATATGATTTCATGTTTGCCTATGTGCTCCACAGGAGGATATATGACCTCGGTTCGGGGCTGAACATTTACTCGACCCAAATGCTGAAAAACGGTTTCTATGAGAAGTTCAGGGATGACCTTATGTTCAATTACCTGATGATAATGGCTTCTGAGTATTACATGCATGATGTAAAGTTCTATCCCATAAGCTGGAGGGAGACCGATCAGGTATCAAACGTTAAGATGGCCAGCCAGGCAACGAAGGTACTCAAGATGCTGAGGGACTATTACAATGATCCCTCGGTCATCACCGGGGAATACAGGGATAAGATCGTTGACAGCTACGAGGCGGACACCGTATGAAAATGCTGATCGGTACCGCGGCACTGGTACTCTTCATATGCGTGCACCTTATAAAGCTTATGAGGATGTATCTTATAGTGATGGAGCGCAGGATAGCTTTTGACAGGTTCGTGCCTGCATACCTGCGGACTACGCTGGTAAACCTCCTGATACCGTACAAGCTCGGCGAGATATACCGAATAGCAGTGTTTTACAGGATATCAGGCGGCTTTAAGACAGGCTTTTTCTCGGTCCTTGTCGACAGGTTCTTTGATACGCTGGCGCTCGTCCTGATACTGCTTCCGTACCAGCTGCTGATCTCGGGAAAAGTCACCGTTCCAACGATCCTCCTGGCGGTGTTCATCGTTGCCGTGCTCGTGTCATACAGGGTCTTTCCGGCAACATATGAGTTCCTGAACCGATACATCATCACTTCAAGGGATTCGAAAAGGTCCATGATGGCCCTTTCCGGACTCGAGCACATGAACGGGTGGTATGAATATGTCAGGGACCTCGTCAGAGGAAGATACGGGATACTGCTTCTGTTCTCGCTGGCCGCATGGATGCTTGAGATAGCGGTGCTTGGGGTGTTTTCACGGTTCGCCGGGCAGCCTTTTACGGTATCGGATTTCGGGAAATACATCGAGTCCATCGTATCGGGCACGAGCTATGAACTGAAAGGCGCCTATACGCTTGCGGCCGCGGCAGTCACGGCGGTTCTCGCGGTGATATTTACGGCAGTATATCTGCTGGGGAAGAATAAGAGAAAATGATGAGAAATGCGGTCATAATATATGATGATTCCAGAAAGCCGGGCAAAGAGATCGCCGGGATAACCGGCGGCAAGAGCTTCGGGGAGACAATATACAAAAGGCGCACGCTCAGGGAAAGAGTTGCGGAGGCTTTTAGTGATATGCCCGGGGTCGCCGGATTTTATGATGTCGGTTCGAGAGAGATCGCGGACATTAAAGATACGCCTGTTATTTTATATTACTCAGACTTCGGAATAGCCAATTTAAAGGAATTAGAGACGATTGTATACAAAGCCGGCTATGCGCATGAGAATTATAAAATAACACATATGAATAGAATAGCATGCGTTATATATAAAGATGCGGCCTCGTATTTTGCTTCCCAGGGGACAGATCCTGAGAGCTTCACCGAAATTAAGAGCGGTGCTTTCACGGACCTTTCGGATGTGGGCAATTTCAGGTCGTTCATCACGGGCGGGTTCGATGCGAGGTTTTTCAACTCCCTGACCGGAGATGAGTACTGCGTTGTCAAATCTTCGGAAAAGAAGCAGAAGATCAAGGCGGAATACATGTTCTACGGCCTTCTTCCGGATGACATGAAGCAGTGGTTTGCAAGGGGCTACGATTATAAAGAGGATGAACACAGCGCCAGCTACAGGATGCAGCGCTATCATATGACAGACCTGGCGATACGGTATGTGCACTCTTCCGTATCGTATGAGGAGTTTCGGGAGATACTCGGGCACCTGTTTCATTTCATATCCCATCGCAGGAGCGTTCCCGTTACGGCGATGGAATATGAAGCGGAGGCAAAGAGGCTCTATGTTACAAAAGTATATGACAGATGCCGGCAGCTTAAGGATATGGACGGATACGATGTCATATCTGCACTCATAGGAAGCCTTACCCGTTTCTCGGATATCGACGAGATAGTAAAAAGATATGTGAACGCTTTTGACGGCATGAGGGAGAGGATGGTATTTGACCATGTAAAGACCGTAAGCCACGGTGATCTTTGCTTTTCAAACATACTGTATTCCCACCCCGATTCGCTTATGATCTTTATCGACCCCAAGGGCGCTCTTACCGAAGATGAACTTTATATGGACCCGTATTACGATCTGGCCAAGCTTTCGCATTCCATATGCGGACATTACGACTATTTCAACAGCGGGCTTTATGAGATAACTGTCGATGAAGACATGTCGGCCCATGTCAGGGTCGATGCCGACAACAGGCAGTATGTGGCAATGTTCCGCGAGAGCCTGTCGGCAGCCGGCATAGATTTCCGGCTCGTGAGGCTTTATGAAGCCTCGCTGTTCCTGTCCATGCTTCCGTTTCATATGGACAGGCCTCAAAAGGTGTTCGGCTTCATTCTGAATGCCATAGCTATCCTTGACAGTCTGGAGAAATAAGATGTACAAAGATCTGACTTTTGTGTTTGACGTGGACGGTACGCTCTGCCCCATCAAAAAGGAAAATGAAAGATACGAGGACGTGGTACCGTATGCCGCGATGGTGGAGAAGATCCGCGAATATAAGGAAGGCGGAGCGAGGATAGTGCTCCTGACGAGCAGGAACATGAGAACCTATAACGGCAATATCGGACTCATCAATGCCAATACGGCCAAAGTCCTGCTTGAGTGGCTTGATAAGTGGGAGATCCCGTATGATGAGATAATATACGGAAAACCTTGGCCCGGAGAACACGGGTTCTATGTCGACGACAGGACGGTCCGGCCGTCCGAGTTCATCTCGAAGAGCGTTGATGAGCTCGATGAGATCGTAAGGAGGGACAGATGCAGATCGTGATCACGATGGCCGGACTGGGCACAAGGTTTCGGAAGGCAGGCTATGATGTCCCCAAATATGAGATAACGGCACACGGGCGGACTCTGTTCGCCTGGTCCATGGAAAGCCTCAGAGGGTATTTTGCCCCCGATAATGACTGGTTCTTTATCGTGAGGCGTGAAGATGACGCCCAGGAATTCATCATGAAGGAATGGGAAGAGTTTCATGATGCGGGAACTGCGACCGTCATAGAGATAGACTATATGACCGACGGGCAGGCAACTACCGCGCTCATCGCTTCAGAATACTGGAAGAGCGATGAGCCGCTCATGATATACAATATAGACACATACGTTGAGGCGGGCTGCCTTAAGGCGGAGGATATCGAAGGCGACGGTTTCATTCCATGCTTTAACGCTCCGGGCGACCACTGGAGCTTTGTAAAGACCGATGAGGCAGGAGATGCGGTGGAGGTGCGCGAAAAAGAGCGCATAAGTGATAACTGCACGCTCGGAGCCTATTATTTCAGGACCTGCCGCCTCTACGAGGAAATGTACGAAAGCTATTACCGGGACCCCAAAATGGTCGAGAAGGGCGAAAAATATGTCGCTCCTCTTTATAACCATATGATTGGCATGGGGATGAAGGTCAGGATCTGCCTTGTCGGTGCGGAACATGTTCATGTGCTCGGGACGCCCGAGGAGCTTGATGTGTTCAAAAATGAAGATATCTGAGGGTCTGATGGGAACAAACAGGCATTACATAAAACGAGGCATCAGCTATTTTAAGAGAAATGGGCTGATAAATACCGTCAATAAAGGGATGGAGCACTTTGCGGCCGGCCATGGGAAGCTGCCCTACGTCAGGACGCCGGCATCGGATGAGACGCTGGCGGCCCAGAGGGGCTATGTATTTGCCCACCCTTATAAGATCAGCATCCTAGTTCCCGTATATAACACGGATCCGGTGCTGTTCCGCAAAATGCTCGAAAGCGTTGGCGAGCAGACATACGGAAACTGGGAGCTCATACTGTGCGATGCGAGCCCGGACGACTCAAGGAGGAGCATCGTCCGTGATTTTACCGAAGAGCACAGCCTCAATGGCAAGGATATATACGGGAGTGTTTACGACAAGGTCAGATATGAGCATCTTGACGGCAACCTCGGGATATCCGGAAACACCAATGCGGCCCTGGAACTTGCCACGGGAGACTACGTCGGGCTCCTCGACCATGACGACCTTTTGGAAAACACGGCATTGTTTGATATAATGAGCGCCATAGAGGACAGGGAGTCGAGCGGAAGATCGAGCGAGCGGATAACGAGGGTCCTTGCCGTCTATACCGATGAAGACAAAGTGAGTGATGACGGCACATCCTATTTTGAACCGAACATAAAGCCTGACTTTGATCCGGTGCTCCTTTGCACGAACAATTACATATGCCACTTTTTTGTGGCCGATACCAACCTTGCAAAGGGCGTGGGGGGATTCAGTAAGGAATATGACGGAGCCCAGGACCATGATTTTATCATCCGATGCACGGAAGATCTGAGAAAAGAGCAGATCATCCATGTGAAAAAGGTGCTGTATCACTGGAGGTGCACCGAGGATTCCACGGCTGCAAACCCGGATTCAAAGCTCTGGGCATATGACGCCGGAAAGAGGGCAGTCGCAGCCCGTCTGAGGCGTGCGGGAATAGACGCCAAGATCACCGACAGCATCCATCTGGGGTTCTTTAAGCTTGAATTTAAGCCTGTTGACACCGATGTTCTAAAAGTCACGCCCGAGAAGCTCAGGGAGATCCTGTCGGATCCGGAAGAGTTTTACAGGCATGAATATATAATGGTGCTCTCCGATTCACTCAGATGTGATGATCCCGGAGCCATCCACGAAATGCTCTCGTGCATGCGTTTCCCGAATATCGGGGCGGTCACGGGAAAAATCATCGGAAGAGATGGAAGGGTTGAGAGCGCCGGATTTGACATTGATGAAGCGGGAAATGCACTTCCGAGGCATTCAGGTCTGAAAAGGAACTTTTCGGGCTATATGCACAGGGCGGATTCAGACAGCTTATCGGAAGGATTTTCGCCCGACTGCGTGCTCATCAGGACAGCTGCCGCACTGACCGACGGCACAGATGTCAGCATCAGGGAAGGCTCATATATCTACTATAAACCGGAGGCGGTATTTACAAGAAGGGGCAAATGAGAGAAGTAACCGTAATAATACCAAACTACAACGGGATACAGTATATCGGTGACTGCCTCGATTCGATCCTTGCGCAGACGATGGAGGCGGATATAATAGTCGTTGACAATGCGTCGACCGACGGCTCCCGAGAAGCGGTAAGGGGCTACGACGGTGTCAGGCTCATAGAGCTTGAGCAGAATTTCGGATTCTGCCGCGCTGTAAATGAGGGCATCAGGGTGACCAAAACGAAGTACCTGATACTTCTCAACAATGATACGAAGGCCGATCCGGCTTTCGTTGAGGAGCTTTACAAGGCAATAGACGGACGTGATGAGGTATTTTCGGTCGCAGCAAAGATGCTTCAGCTGAACGCGCCCGATAAGATAGACTCGGCCGGAGACCTGTACTGTGCCCTGGGATGGGCTTTCTCTCTCGGGAAGGATAAGAAGGCTTCAAAATATACCCGTGAATCGGTCATATTCTCCGCATGCGGGGGCGCGGCAATATACAGGCGCGACCTTTTTGAGCAGATCGGCTATTTCGACGAGCTTCATTTTTCCTATCTTGAGGATGTCGATGTCGGATACAGGGCGAGGATAATGGGATACCAAAACCGTTATACGCCGAATGCCATCGTATACCATGCCGGGAGCGGCACCACGGGTTCGAGGTACAATCCGTTCAAGGTCAGGCTCGCCTCGAGGAACAGCTGGTATGTCATTTACAAAAACATGCCGGCGCTCCAGATAATCATAAATCTGCCGTTTTTTGCCATCGGATTCGGCCTTAAGGCTCTGTTTTTCATATTCAAGGGCTACGGCAGGGAATACCTCTCGGGCATGAAGAGGGGGTATCTTATGTGCGTTGCGGGGCGAAAATACCCGTTTGATAAGAGATTTGTAAAGAACTACTGCCGCATCCAGCTGGAGCTGTGGCTTAACATGCTGAGGCGTATAGCGGGCTAGCGCATATTTACATGAGGTTATTATGATCAGGGATAATCAGAGACTCATAAACAGGCTGACGCTTGTAATAGACGCATTTGTCATAGCGGCAAGCTATCTGTTCGCTTACTTCATGAAGTTTGAGAGCGGACTGCTTTTGTATGACGAAGGCCTTACGATGCAGACATATATGACGGCACTGTATTTCCTCGTGCCGGGCTATCTGATCCTGTACTCCAAGCTGGACCTATACAATACAAGGCGTGCGTCCGGAAGGAAACGTGAGCTTATAAACGTAATCAAGGCCAATTCACTCGGTGCCGTCATCTTCATGGTCGTACTGTACCTGATCAACCAGCCGGACTTCTCGAGGCAGATGATCTTCATTTTCTGGGGCGTTTGCATATGCCTTGAAACGGCCGTCAGGAACATGATGAGGGCACTCATGATGTTCTGGTGGAGGAAAGGCTACAATCTGAAGTATGTCCTGCTCGTCGGATACTCGGGCTCTGCCGAGAGCTACATCAACAAGGTGCTGCTCAATCCGCAGTGGGGATACGTGATACGCGGCATACTCGATGACAAGATCGAAAGAGGCACGGAGTACAAGGGAATAAAGGTGCTCGGCACAATAGACAACCTTCCGCTCATCCTGCCCGAGAACAAGCTTGACGAGATAGCGATAACACTTCCCCTGGGACAGTATGGAAGGCTTAAGGAAATAGTCAACCTCTGCGAAAAATCGGGCGTGCATACGAAGTTCATCCCGGATTATGCGGGGATCATACCGAACCGTCCGTATACCGAGGACATCCAGGGCCTGCCGGTCATCAATATAAGGCATGTGCCGCTCAACAATACGATAAACAGCGTGGTAAAAAGGATAGTCGACCTTATAGGTTCCGCGGCCGGGATAATACTGTCATCCCCGGTGATGATAGTTTCGGCCATCCTGATAAAAGCCACGAGCAAAGGCCCCGTTATATTCGCCCAGGAACGCGTGGGACTTCATAACAAGCCGTTCCAGATGTATAAGTTCCGGACGATGATCGAGCAGACCGAGGCCGAGGAGGCAAAGGGATGGACCACAAAGGACGATCCGAGGGTTACGAAGGTGGGCAAATTCCTGCGCCGGACGAGTCTTGATGAGCTTCCGCAGCTCTTCAACATACTTGTGGGGCAGATGTCGCTCGTGGGTCCGAGGCCGGAGCGTCCGCAGTTCGTTGAAAAATTCAGGGAGGAGATCCCCCGATACATGATAAAGCACCAGGTCAGGCCCGGACTTACGGGATGGGCGCAGATAAACGGCCTGCGCGGCGATACCTCCATAGAAAAGAGGATAGAGCACGATCTTTACTATATCGAGAACTGGACGCTCGAATTCGATATCAAGATCCTGTTTCTTACCATTTTCAGGGGCTTTATCAATAAAAACGCTTATTAAATGCAAGATATGCTGACAGACATTATAATCCCAACTTACAAGCCGGACGAAAAGCTTCTG
>JAILRP010000022.1 GCA_024698075.1 Lachnospiraceae bacterium | reverse complement strand
GGAAAGAAGCTCTACGATAAAAGGGAGGCCATAGCCAAGAAGGACGCTAAGAGGGAGGCGGAAAGAGATTTCAAGATAAGCGTGAGGTAGACATTCTGAGCTATACTGTGTCATTCTGAGCAGCATTGTGTCATTCTGAGCCATATCCCACATCTTCAATGTGGGATGCCTCCACGGCAAGTGGAAGCGAAGAATCTTTCCAGTAATATTTAACTGCCAGTTCATTGATTTAATGATTGGTCCGATATATAATGTGGACAGTTACGGGGTAGTACTGGTTTCGACAGGATTCCTGCAGCTGGAGAAGCTATCCGAGGGAGGTACTCGTTAAAACCCAAACTTAAACTTAAACGCAGACGATAATTACGCGTTAGCAGCTGCCTAAAGTGCAGCCGCCGTCGGCCCGGTTCTACCTGTGGTCCCGGATACCGGCGTCATCATCACAGGAAACGGCAGGGGCAAAGCTTTGAGCCCTTGTACGTACTTATGAAGCTACCTGACCTTTGAGGCTGTGCATTGCCGCTTAGCGAAGGGAAATTAAAATAATGTACTATGATAGTAGAAGGACAGGGAATGGTTTTTTGGACGCGGGTTCGACTCCCGCCTACTCCATACAAAAACACCGCTGAAAGGCGGTTTTTTTGTGCGGAAGAAGAGGGGAGTCGAACGGCAAGGCCGAGGGGCGAAGCCCCGAGAGAATGTGCCAGTGGCACATTCGAGCCGAAGCCCGGCCTGAAAGGCGCCCGAGGCGCCGGCGGGACTCCCCTCTACTCCACGCTTGAAAGCCCGTATTTATCGGGCTTTTTTCCTTTTCGTGTCGTTATTTAGTATTTTTCGTAATAATGCGGATGTCAAGAAAGCGGATGTGGGTAAATATACGCCATCCAGATATCATTTTTGTATTGAAATACTTTGGATTTGGGTTATAATGAACATAACAAGAGAGCCGAACATGAGATAACGCCTCACCGCCGGCAACTATAAGTTTCTAAAAATGTAGCGCCTTAGTTGTCCAGACAGAGGGTGCTACTTTTTGCGTACAAGAGTTATTGCTACACAAAGCATGATCGCGAACTTCTATGAAATCGTATGAGCCTCCAGCATTTCGACTACCGTCTTATACTCGAAACGCTCCGACCTTGACTTCAGTTCTTTGATCAATTCCGCGTCCTTGGGAGGAAATGCAAAATCCTCGATCGCAACAAACAGCTCTTCCATCGTACTGCAGTCCATATCCTGCGCGGCGGCCTTTAATCCGTCATAGAACTCTTTTATCAGAGTTTCATCAGCCATCTCTTTTTCGCTTTGTTCATCCGTCTCAAATAAGGGCTCCAGAAGCTTCTCGATTTCCCTAAGCTCATCGATAAAATGAGCATGATGGGAATCGATATATTCAATGTCGGAGGACTTCCCTGCATTTTCCAGCGCCTGTGCCTCTTCTCTCAGCATCTGAGATCCTATGATTCCTGCAGAGCTTTTTAACGCATGCACTTTAATGGTATAGCTATGAATGTCCTTGTCTGCATAAAACGTTTCGAGTTCTGTCGCCTTTTCATTCACCGTTTCGGAAAAGATCCTGAGCATATTCAGGTAGTCTTCCTCAGATCCGCTGTTCTTTATCCCAGTATCCACGTCGATCAGCCCCTGCTCCTTCAGCCTGAAAAGAATGCCGGAGGACTCGTCCGAAGGTCTGGTCTCAGAAGTTTCTTCCTCATCCGCCTGAACGAAAAGGATCTTGTCCTTCGGCAAATAGTTTATGAGCATCTCCTCAAGCGCCAAAGGATCTATCGGTTTACTCAGGTAATCATCAAAACCGGCTTCAAGATACTCTTCCCTGGCGCCGCTTATCGCATTGGCCGTAAGGCAAACCGTAAGAGTATTCTCATTTAGGTCGTTCTCCCGGGCCCGTAGCTCCTTCAGCGTCTCTATGCCGTCCTTGACTGGCATCATATGGTCGAGGAAGATGATGTCATATTTGGTATTCTTGCAGAATTGCAGTCCCTCATCACCGCTTAGCGCAGTGTCTGTCTGAATCTGCGTCTTTTTGATCAATCCCTTGAACACCTCGAGATTCATGAGATTGTCATCCACGACCAGTATCCGTGCGTCCGGAGCGGTAAATGACTCCCTATAGCTATCTTTTTTCCCCACATTGGATCGGTAGGATGCTTCATAATCCCCAAGTTCCTCCCAGTCCACTACGCTCTGCTTCAGATCAAAATGAAAGCACGAGCCTTCCCCATAGACGCTTTCCGCTTGAAGTGAAGATCCCATCATTTCAAGGAATCTCTGGGTAATGCTCAAGCCCAGGCCGGTACCCTCGATCTTGCGGTTCCTCTTTTCGTCGATCCTCTGAAACTCGGAAAAGAGTTTCTCCATGTCTTCTTCCCGAATTCCTATCCCTGTGTCCTTAACGGCCACATGCATAAGGATCGACTGCGGGTCGGACTCGATCTTATCGAAGGATATAGAAAAGAGGATGCTGCCTTCTTCCGTGTATTTGACTGCATTTGTCAGGATATTGGTAATGATCTGTTTGATGCGGACCTCGTCGCCATGCAGATGCTTCGGAGTGGCAGGATCCATATCCAGCTTAAGCTCCAGCCCCTTCTTCTCCGCGCGTTCATAAATCATGTTGACAAGGTCGTTGATCATCGAGGAAAGGTCATAATTCACGGGAATAATATCCATCTTGCCGGATTCGATCTTTGAAAAATCAAGGATATCGTTGATGATGCCTAGCAGCGTGTTGCCGGCTGTGCGGATGTTTTCCGAATATGAAAGGATCTTTTCGTCATCGGATTCTCTGCTTATCATTTCGTTCATTCCAAGAACGGCATTGATGGGCGTGCGTATCTCGTGAGACATGTTCGCAAGGAACGCGCTCTTTGCGCGATTCGCTTCTTCAGCATTCCTGATCTGTTCGGTCAGCGACGTCGCCATGGATTGAAGCGAACGTGAGAGTACGCCGATCTCATCCTCTCTTTCCACCTCCAGCTTTTCGCTGAAGTCATCATTGCTATATTTTTCAGCGACGATCGTGATGTGTTCAAGGGGCTTCGTAATGGCCTTGATCTTCACGAAGCAGATGATTCCTGCTATGATCATAGCGATGAAGAGAATATTTAAATAAACGGTGATGGATCTTTTCGTCTGAGAGCCAAGCTGCTTTTCATACCATGATACGGTGAAGTCAACTCCGATGATCCCAGCAATGTTTCCGCTGGAATCGAATACCGGACTATAGGCGCTGTAAACGGTTCCCCATTCGTCCGTATGATGTTTCTTATTTACGGAAGCGACGCCTTCCCCCGCGGACTTCAGCGCTTCCGTGACATATATCTCCTGCCCAAAGGGGGCGCGGCTCTCGGGATCCGTATCGATGGTAAAGCAGAATCTGCCATCCCCTTCATCCCTGACGGCGTAGACATACTCGGGTCCCGCGCTTACCCTGTATACTTCCAGGGCATCGAATATCCTGCGGTATTTTTCCGTGCCCGCATCTTTCGCAGTTATGTCCTTGAGATCGTCGCCATTCACGGATGCCGCGACGCAATTCGCAATATCAAGCATCCTCTGCCTGATGTAGAACTTGGTCTGTTCCTGGGACATAACGAACGAAACGATGCAGACCGTCCCACAGGCAAGCATCACGACGCTCAGTATCGTCACCCATATTCTTGATACGATGCTTTCCCTGCGATTCAATTAATCTACCTTTCTTTAGGAACATTGCTGCCATCAGAACTGTCTTCGCTATTCAAGAATTTTGGCTTCTCGAGAAGCTTCGTTACGGGAGGAATAGAGATGATTATGATGGTCAGCAAAGCCTCTGCTCCAATATAAGTACCGTTATAGCTTAGAGAATAAACAAGCGGATGCATCCCTTCGGGTGCATATTCCGCAAAGAAAAGCACCCCGGAAACCACGCTGAAAAAGTATCTTCCCAGAATTCCGATCAGGTAGCCAAGCTGAAGCCCCATCTTCTTTCTAGAAAGAAGACCGGATATTCCCATCACGCCGAAGGCCAGCACGTAATCGCACATCATCTGAGGCACGCTGATGATATATGGATCCGTTATCAGTTGCAGCAGACCGTATGCCACAGCGGCAGATATGCCGACTCGCGCCCCGTAGAGATAGCCTATATACGTGATGAAAAACATGCTGCATAGCGTCACCTCACCGCCCATGGGCATTTGATAGATCGTGAGGTTCGTAGCCAAAAAAGCAACAGCCATACACGCAATGGAAAGGACCAGCTGCATTCCGCTGATTCCCTTCTTTTCATTTCCAGTGAAATATCCTGCAGACAAGATGCATAGAAGAATAAGAACGAATATCACCACATAGCCAAGAGTGGTGATATTGTACATCTCATATCCGTCCTCCACGAACCGTTCCAGAAAAAGTGACATATGCCGCTCCTTTCCGCCGATAAATGATGGGCGTTTTAACTTGAGCTTTACGCTAAAATGAATTATATAATGGCCAGAAATTTAAGTCAACGGAAGTCATTGGGGACGGTTCTCTTTGACGTATCTTTCCCAAGGAAGCTGGGATAGGATTACGGAAATGAAGACCAGGACGCAACCGAAGACCTCCTTTGCCGTCATGACTTCACCTAACAGAAGGCAGCCGAAGATAGCCGCGAATACGGATTCGAGGCTCATGATAAGGGGCGCGGTTTCGGGAGAACTGTCCCTCTGCCCCAGGATCTGCAGGGTATAGGCGACGCCGCTTGAAAGGGCTCCTGCGTAGAGGATGGATCCGCCTGCCCGGAGGATCGCCGGAAAGGAAGGGGTCTCAAAGAGGAGCATAAGAAACGTCGAGATAAGCCCCACCACGAAAAACTGCACCATTGATATCATCACTGGATCCACTTTCCAGTCCTTCTTCGTGAAGTGGTCTATGGTCATTATCTGCACGGAGAAACAGAAGGCGCAGATAAGGCAGTAGATATCCCCGGGATTCACAGAGAACCCTTCTTTTATGCAGAGGAAATAGAACCCCGTAAGGGAGAGGAAGGCGCAGAACCAGATGATCTTTGGTATTCTGTGGCCCAGAAAGATGCTGAGGATCGGAACCAGGATGATGTAGATAGCGGTTATGAATCCTGCCTTTCCTGCAGTGGTAAGGCTCACGCCCACCTGTTGGA
>JAILRP010000015.1 GCA_024698075.1 Lachnospiraceae bacterium | reverse complement strand
ATAGGGATCAGAGAAGAGGAAGAAAGAAGGAACGGATAATGAACAGTATGCTGAACGGCATCAGGCCGAAAAGAAAAGTACTCGTTGTCGAAGATGAGATGATCAACAGAGAGATACTCGGCAACATGCTTTCGGGTGAATATGAAGTCGTATATGCGGAAAACGGGCAGCGGGCCCTTGACATCCTGAAGTAGCAGGGAGATTCCCTCTCGCTCATACTGCTTGACCTTATGATGCCGGTCATGAGCGGGACCGAGGTCCTGTCTGTGTGCAGGTCGGACCCCTCCATGTCGCGGATCCCGGTCATAGTCATGACAATGGATGAGGACGCGGAAGTCACGAGCATAAGGGCCGGTGCGGATGATTTTATCAAGAAGCCGTATAACATGCCCGAAGTCATCCTGGCAAGGTGCGAGAGGATAATAGACCTTTACGAGAAGAAGAACCTCCTCGATTCGGCTGAGACCGATCCGCTCACGGGCCTTTATACGGATGAGCTTTTCTTTGAATACATCAGGCAGTCGGAGGCGTACAATGATGCTCCGATGGATGCGATAGTAATGGACATCGAGCATTTCCATCTGATCAATGAGATATACGGCCGCGCCGAAGGTGACAGGATACTGAAAAAAGTCGCGGACATGATCTCGTCCGAGCTTGAGAAGGGCTACGGATTCGCCTGCCGTCCGGCGGCGGACACTTTCTACATCTACCATTCATGCACGTCCGACTACTGCGACATTGCGGACAGGATGCTCGCTGATATCGGCTCGATGTCATTTAAGAGCGCCAAGATAAGGCTTCGGATCGGGATCAACAAGAGCGTTGATAGGAACGATCCCCCGGAACAGTGGTTTGACCATGCGAAGCTTGCCTGCGACGGACTGCGCGGTGATTATACGAGGCAGGTTGCGTTATATGACAGCAGCATACATGACCGCCAGCTTTATCATGAAAAGCTCATAAACGATATTGACAAGTCCATAGCGGACAAGGATTTTATCGTCTATTTCCAGCCGAAGTACGGCATTTCCGGAGAGCGCCCTGTGCTTAGGAGCGCCGAGGCACTCATCAGATGGCAGCATCCGGAGCTCGGAATGATAAGCCCGGGAGATTTCATCCCGCTGTTTGAGAGCAATGGGCTCGTTCAGAAGCTCGACCGGTTCGTATGGGAGGAGGCTGCGTCACAGGTCGCGGCGTGGAAGAAGAAGTTCGGAATCACCGTTCCCGTATCGGTGAACGTCTCGAGGATAGACATATACGATCCTGAGCTTGAGGACAGGCTTCTCGGGATACTCGAAAAAAACGGCCTGATGAGCAGCGAGCTGCCGCTTGAGATAACGGAGAGCGCATATTCCGACAATGCGGCACGCGTGATAGAAGTCGTGAACAATCTCCGGGGCAGGGGCTTTAAGATCGAGATGGATGATTTCGGCTCGGGCTATTCGTCGCTCAACATGCTGACGACGATCCCGATCGACGTTCTGAAGATGGACATGAAGTTTGTCCGCAACATGCTGAAGGACGAAAAGAGCCTCAAGCTCTGCGAACTGGTCATGGATATATCGAGATTCCTCGGTGTTCCGGTCGTCGCAGAAGGCGTGGAAGAGGAAGCCCAGTATGTAAGGCTTAAGAGCATGGGATGCGAGATCATCCAGGGCTATTATTTCTCCAAGCCGCTTCCGGCGGATCAGTTTGAGAAGCTGATCGAAGAAGAGGCAGAGCCTTCCGCGAAAAATTCCTGAAGGGATTCAAGAAGCGCCTCACGGGGCATTGATTTTAACAGGTAGCCGTCGGGTCTGTGCCCGAGGACTTTCATGACACGGTCCTTATCGTTTATCCCGGTAAGGAATATGATGGGAATGCGGCCGTTCGCAGGATTGGAGCGGATACGCCGCATTATCTGGTCGCCGTCCATTCCGGGCATTTCATAATCGAGCAGTATAAGGTCGGGGCGTTTCCTGTCAAGATATGCGAGCGCGCTCGCACCCGAATGCGAACAGTCGACATTGTAGGCGGATGAGAGCCAGTGCTCCATGATATGGAGAAAATCAGGATCGTCATCTATGACCAGGACCGTACGCACCCGGTCGCTTTCGGTATACTTGTCGTAGTATGCCGACATATCGGACGCCATTTTGGCAAGGTTTATCGGGCGCGGGTAAACCGAGGCGATGTATTCGCTTCCGTGGATATCTCGCGCAGTGGCCATATCGAGCGGGTCTCCCTCAAGGCACAGCGTCTTGCCGTCGTCGCGGCACATCTCAGCAAGCATCGTTGAAATGACTTTTATATGGTCGTCGTCACCGGCGGGATAGTAGATGAGTATATCCGATTCCGCCCTGTGGTTCAGTATCACTTCCGGAACATCCGGTATCGATATGACTTCAAATCCTTCATCTTCAAGAGCCTTTGTTATGCCGCGTCCAACGATACCCGGCTCATCACCGATGAACAGTATCGTGCGCTCCGTATGCCGCGGGGGTGCTTCCTCTTCAGAAAGGAGCTTTTCAAGGCACGGGAGCATGCTCTTGTATTCGTCAAGCAGAGGCGGGGTAAGGGCATGCACAAGGGCATATTCCTGCTGCGCGCCGGCATATTCGAGATCGGTGGCCCGCTCCGCGACGGATACGGCACCGATGAGACGCGCGGTGCTCTTTAAGGAATGCACGCGCAGAAGATACATCGGCCAGTTTTCTTCCTGCTCAAACCGTTCAATGTCAGCGGCCTTTTCCCCGATGGAAGCCGTAAATACGGAAAGCGTATCAAGATATGCCGCTCTTTAAGTCAAGCTGGGAAACGTTTTTGAGCCATGCGGGAAGGGCGGCAAGCTCCCGGTTCAGCTGTTCCTTCTTTTCACCGTCATCGGGTGGTGTGAAGCCTCCGTTTGGAAGGTATGTCATCAGCATGACCATGAGCTTTCCGGGATCTGCAGGCTTGATGAGGACGTCAGCGAAGCCGGCGGCCTTATAGAGGCTGATGTAGTTCTTACCTTCATCCGCGGTGTGGCATATGACGGGAGTCTCCGCACCGGTCTGGCGGAACAGCTCCCGAAGCCGTGCAAGAGTTTCCACACCGTCCATTTCAGGCATCCGGTGGTCAAGCAGGATCAGGTCATATGTGACGTTCCTGCACATATCGAGGCATTCCTGGCCGCTTTCCGCAAGGTCGCACGATATGCCCATGGTCGAGAGCATTGATGATAAAATGGACCGGTTTATCGCCATGTCATCAACGATCAGGACTTTTGCACTGCCTAAGCCTTCATTTGAGCTGTTCATTTATGTTCCTTTCCCGGCGCATTATGCGGCCGGACATTTTTATATGCAGGTGCATTAAGCGGATGCACAGAATCAGTATACCATAACGCAGCGCTTAATCAATAAGGGGAATTTCATGCCGATATACCGAATAACATGCCGCAAGTGACAAAACAGGTGCAGGGTGTTATCATGTTGCGTGGGGCATAAAACGACTGTGTCCGGAAATATATCAGAATTATAAGGAAAAAAGCAACGAGGTTTAACGGAAATGTTCTGTGGTTTGTGTTTGGAGGCTTTTTCAGCGGGCTCGGATGGCTTCTGTCCGGGATCATCTGGTGCATCACGGTGATCGGCATCCCGTTCGGAAAACAGTTTTTCAAGATAGCAAAATTATCTCGGACCCCGTTTGGAGCAGAGGTGGTGAAAAAATAATATCATGAGCTTTAATACATGCAGAACGGGCTGCATGCTCTTGCCGTATCTATAGGATTGGGAAGGGGACCTGCCGGATAGATAAGGACGTGTCCGGTCAGTTCATGTGTAAGATAGTTGTTCCAGGCACCCTGCGCTTCAAGTGAATTGACCGCAAACGACGGAGGATTGATGACCCCGGCGGGTGCCGCCTTGAGGATGATGGAATCACGTGCAAGAAGAACGTTCAGGGTGCTGACAAGATTGGAAGCATCATCTACCGCCGCCTGTGCCAGCGCAAGCTCACCTGCGGATGCATGATTTTTCCTGTAGGATGAGAGTGCAGCCTTCTTGGCGGCAAGGACTGCTTCGGCTTCGTCTATATGATACATGGCGCGCATTGTCGGCATAAAAGCCGCCGCGGTCTTTGCATCGGCCTTTGCGGGCGTTGTGCATGCGATGCAGGCCGTGAATGTCATGAGTGTGACCAATATCATTTTTTTAATCATTTTCGTACCCCCAGTCAGAATGATCATTGACCCGTCATCTTTCTTTATATCACAGAATACGCGGTTTCTGCAATGTTTCCTGACGTTTTTTGCCAAAAGACGGCAGGGGGTCATGATGAATGCAGCGTCTGATAAAAGGTAAATGCCATGAACAGTGAGATCAGGATGAGCGTGTCAACAATGACGCGTACCAAAGACAGCAAAGCCGTTTACGTTCTGTTTGAGGACGGCGGCAAAAAGGCGGAATTCGCCCTTCCTGAATTAAGGCTTGTCAGCAGTGAGGGATTTTCGGAAGAGGAGATATCCCAGCTACGGGACTATGCCGAAAACGAGAAGGATTCCATAATGGAGGTCGCCAGAAAGATAAACCCGATGAGGGCACTGATGGATATATGAATAATGCGGACAGGACGCCCGGCTTTCCGGACAGCACATACTGATGACATTTTCATCCGAATGAGATATAATAGACAGAGCAGTTTTATTATTTTCATTTATGGAGGGATAATATGAAAAAGAGAATTTTTGCGTTTCTTCTTGGGATGACGATGATCGCATCACTCACGGGCTGTGCGGCAGCATCTGCACCGGCAGCATCATCCGAGCCGGCGGCATCCGACATGAAGGTTGCCATGATCACGGACTACGGTGACATCACCGACCAGTCATTCAACCAGTCAACCTATGAAGCCTGCAAGGCTTTCGGAGAGGCTAACGGAGTTGGTTTTACGTATTATAAGCCCGAGGGCGATTCGGACGCTGAGAGAGTAGCCATGATCGACAAGGCTGTTGCAGACGGATACAACGTTGTTGTAATGCCCGGCTACGCATTCGCAGGCGCCATCAAGGAAACGGCCGAGACATATCCCGATGTCAAGTTCGTAGCACTTGATGTTTCCGAGTATGACCTCGAGGGTGACGGCTCTGACTTCAACAACAAGACATATGCGAATGTATTCTCGGCAGTATACCAGGAAGAGCTTCCCGGATACATGGCAGGATACGCAGCAGTAAAGATGGGCTACACAAAGCTCGGTTTCCTCGGCGGAATGGCAGTTCCCGCAGTTATCCGTTACGGATACGGATTTGTACAGGGTGCTGACGCAGCTGCAGCTGAGACAGGCGCAGCGGTAGAAGTCAACTACGCATACGGCAACCAGTTCTACGGAGATTCCGATATCACGGCCGCTATGGACACATGGTACCAGGGCGGAACAGAAGTCGTATTCGCATGCGGCGGCGGTATCTTCACATCGGCAGCTGAAGCAGCAGCCAAGACGGGCGGCAAGGTCATCGGCGTTGACGTTGACCAGGCAGCTACGATCGACGGAGCATACGGAGAAGGCATGACGATCACTTCGGCAATGAAGGGACTTCAGGCAACTGTCAACACGCTTCTTACAGCCATCAAGGACGGCTCATGGGATTCATATGCAGGACAGATCCAGAACCTCGGATTGGTTTCCGGCGACGACCTGTCCAAGAACTATGTAGGACTTGCCGAGTCGACCGTATGGAACGATACGTTCACAGAGGCTGATTACAAGGCACTCGTTGCAGACATGGCAAGCGGCAAGATCTCGGTTTCCAACGATTCATCCGCTGAGCAGCCTTCGGCAACGACGATTACCGTTAACTTCCAGGGCAACATTAAATAATCAGATATAAAGCATTAAAAAGGCCGGCAGATCATATCTTCCGGCCTTTTTTAAGAATATGGAGGTACAAGTTGGAATCCAGCAGCGAATATGCCATTGAAATGCTCGGGATAACCAAAAGATTTCCCGGCATCATCGCAAACGACAATGTTACCGTCCAGCTGAGGAAGGGTGAGATACATGCGCTCCTCGGCGAGAACGGTGCGGGAAAATCAACCCTTATGAGCGTCCTCTTCGGGCTTTACCAGGCGGAGGAGGGCATCATCAAAAAGGATGGGCGCGAAGTTACGATCAAGAATCCGAATGATGCGAACGACCTCGGGATCGGAATGGTGCACCAGCACTTCAAACTGGTGCAGTGCTTCACGGTGCTCGACAATATCATCCTCGGAGATGAGACGGTAAAGCACGGACTGCTCCAGAAGAATGTATCCAGAAAGAAGATAGTCGAGCTTTCCGACAGATACGGCCTCAAAGTCGATCCGGACGCCGTCATCGAAGACATCACGGTCGGAATGCAGCAGAGGACAGAGATCTTAAAGATGCTCTACCGCGACAATGAGATACTGATATTTGACGAGCCTACTGCGGTGCTCACTCCCGCAGAGATCGACGAGCTCATGAAGATAATGAAGAACCTCGCAAAGGAGGGAAAATCAATACTGTTCATATCCCATAAGCTTGCCGAGATCATGGCGGTAGCCGACAGATGCACGGTCCTGCGCCGCGGCAAATGCATAGGCACGGTAAATATCAAGGATACCAATCCCAATGAGCTGAGCCGCATGATGGTCGGACGTGATGTACAGCTTGTCGCCGAGAAGGAAGAGAGCGTTCCTGGAGAAGTCATTCTTCACGTTGAAAATCTTTCGGTACCAAGCAGGCTTCACCACAAAAACGCCGTCAGCAATGTTTCGTTTGACGTCCGTGCGGGAGAGATTGTCTGCATAGCCGGTATCGACGGGAACGGTCAGACCGAATTGGTCTACGGGCTGTCAGGGCTCGAGAACTGTTCATCCGGAAAGATACTGCTCGGTGGTAAGGACATCACAAACGCGCCGATAAGGGAACGTTCAGTCTCCGGAATGAGCCATATTCCCGAAGACCGCCACAAGCACGGACTGGTAATGGATTATTCGCTTGCATACAACCTGGTCCTTCAGAGATATTTTGAAGCTGAATTCTCAACATCCGCAGGCTTCCTTAAAAAAGCGGAGATCAATAAATATGCCGACAGACTGATAGAGGCCTTTGACATAAGGTCCGGACAGGGTGCACCGACCATAGTCCGGAGCATGTCGGGCGGCAATCAGCAGAAGGCGATAATAGCAAGGGAGATCGACAAGAATCCCGACATACTGCTCGCAGTGCAGCCGACGAGAGGGCTCGATGTCGGTGCCATAGAGCGTGTGCACCGCGACATCATAGCACACCGCGACAAGGGTCATGCGATCCTCCTCGTATCACTTGAGCTTGAAGAAGTCATGAGCCTTTCCGACAGGATACTCGTGATGTATGAAGGCGAGATCGTCGGCGAGTTCGACCCGAAGAAGACGACTCCCGAAGAACTGGGCCTGTACATGGCAGGAGCAAGGAGGGCAGCATCATGAATTCTGAGAATGCAAAAGGAAAAACGACATTTCGGGATTTTCTTGAAAAGGATGCCATCCAGTCGGTCATAGCAGCCCTGCTGTGCATTATCCTGGGCCTGTTCATCGGCTATATAGCGCTCCTTATCATCAATCCTTCCGGCGCAACCGAGGCGATCGTCACGATACTCAAGAATTACTTTACATATCCGTCGTCGTCGGCCGCCATGAAATACCTCGGCAATACGCTCGTAAAGGCCGCACCGCTCCTGATGTGCGCGCTTTCGATACAGTTCTGCTACCAGACAGGACTGTTCAACATAGGCGCGGCTGGGCAGTACGTTGCAGGAGCGGGAGCCGCCCTGTACTGTGCGCTCTCCCTCCGCCTCAACTGGAGCATATGCCTTCTGGCCGCGCTCCTTGCGGGAGGGATTTTCGGAACGGTGGTAGGCATACTTAAGGCATACCTTAACGTTAACGAGGTCATATCCGGCATAATGCTCAACTGGATAGGACTGTATACGGTCAACATGCTCCTGATGGGAGTCAAGGAGACGGCAAGCCCTTATACGGTCACGGTCAGCTCCGTGAATCCCGGGGCGCTCCTTCCGTCCCTCGGGCTCGGGAGCCTGTTTACCAACAACAAATACGTAACGATCGCGATACCGCTTTCGATACTGTTTGCCATACTCATCAAGATACTTCTGAGCAAGACCGTGTTCGGATATGAGATAAAGGCAACGGGTATCGCAAGGGAAGCAGCAAGATACAGCGGCATGAAGGAGAAGAGGAACGTCATCCTCTCCCTGTTCATCGGCGGCGCGCTTGCAGGCGTCGGAGCGGCATTCCTGTTCCTTTCCGGATACGAGCAGTGGTCTGTAACACAGTCATCAGTTCCGGGAATGGGCTTTAACGGAATAGCGGCGACCTTCCTCGGAGGACTAGATCCTATCGGGACGGTGTTCGCATCATATTTCATCCAGCATATAACGAGCGGCGGATCGTATCTTGACAAGAACATATATCCTTCGCAGATATCTGACTTTATATCCGCCATTATCATTTATCTGTGCGGATTCGTCCTTTTCTTCAAACTGCATTTCGGAGGCTTCTTAAAGAAACGCAGGGAAAAGGCCGCTGCTGCGGAAGGAGGTGAGAACAAATGATCCTTCTTATCCAGTATACCCTTATATTTGCATCTGTTCTCACACTTGTAGCCCTCGGCGGATGTATTTCCGAGCATTCCGGCGTCATCAACCTCGGACTTGAGGGGATAATGATCATGGGTGCGCTCGGCGGCGCGCTTACGCTCAAGTACATATCCCCGTCGCTTCCGGCGGCTTTGATAGTGCTTGCGGTCATTGTGACATCGATGCTGTGCGGGCTCATTTATTCCCTGCTGCTCGCCATAGCCTGCATCAATTTCAAGGCGGACCAGACACTTGTCGGAACCGCGCTCAACATGCTCGCGGCCGCATCTGCGACAGTCATAGTCAAGACGATCAACATTGCCGAAAATCCCGACAATGTTTCATCGACCGTACAGTATGTACAGACCAAGAAGGCACTCGTCATGAACATAGGCTCCATGCAGCTCAACTGGTTCATTCCGGTGGCAGTCATAGCTCTTATCGCAGCGTTTGTAATGCTTTACCGTACAAGGTTCGGGCTCAGGCTCATGGCATGCGGTGAGCATCCGCAGGCTGCTGACAGCGTCGGCATAAACGTTTACAAGATGAGGGGCTTCGGCGTCATCATCTCCGGAATGCTCGCAGGTATCGGCGGCATCGTTTACATCACGGCCGGCGTCAGCGAATGGAAGTTTGAAGTGGGCGTTGCCGGATTCGGTTTCCTCGCGCTCGCGGTCATGATCTTCGGACAGTGGAAGCCGCTCAACATCGGACTGGCTGCGTTGCTGTTCGGATTCTTCAGGGCGCTTTCAAACGTCTATTCCGGATTTGATTTTCTCTCGGCTCTCAACATACCGGGATCCGTATATAACATGATGCCTTACATAATCTCGCTCATCGTGCTCGCGTTCACGTCTTCGAGGTCGAGGGCACCTAAGGCTGAAGGAATACCTTATGACAAGGGATCAAGGTAAGGGCATGGGAAATGTCATTGGAAATGTTATGGCTGGGAGAATGATCCGTAAGGCTTTTGCAGCGGCTTTGGCATCGGCATCCCTTATGCTCACCGGCTGCAGCGCCGCCGGAAACGAGCAGTTCATGCAGGCCCTCGAGTATGTGGCGGAGTATGCAGCTGATGCAAAGGCGGCAGATGCCGGGGCTTCCGGTACAGAGGCCGCGGTAACCGGGGCCGGTGAAGCTTCTGCAGAGCATGCCGGTGATGGGAATACAGGCGCTTCCGAAACCGCAGATACTGAAACTGCGGATACGGAGGCCGCTCCCGAAGAAGAGCCTTCCGACCTGTACATACTGTTTTCGAGCGACGTGCACTGCGGCATCGATCAGGGCTTCGGCCTTGCGGGGCTGTGGCAGGTACGCGAAACACTTGAGAAGAACGGATATGAAACTCTTCTCGTCGATAACGGCGACGCCTTCCAGGGTGAGGCGATAGGGACGGTCACGGACGGAGAGGCTATCGTCCCGCTCATGAACGAACTGAAATATGATGCAGCGATCCCCGGAAACCATGATTTTGACTATGGGATGGATGAGTTTAATAAGCTCATCGGGATGGCCGATTTTCCGTATATAAGCTGCAACTTCACAAAGGAAGGCAAGCTCGTGTTCCCGCCGTATCTCATAAAAGAAGCGGGCGGGCGAAGGATTGCCTTTGTCGGTGTTACCACGCCTGAGACGCTTGCAGACGAGTCGCCGGAGCTGTTCCGTGATGATGAAGGCAACTACATCTACGGGTTCATGCAGGGCGACGGGAGTGAGCTTTACGGAGCGGTACAGAAGGCGGTAGACGCTGCAAGGGCGGAAGATCCCGATTATGTTTATCTTCTGGCCCATGTGGGAAACAACGAGGAATCAAAGCCATACAGCATAATGGACATCGCGGCCAACACCGAAGGCATCGACGTGATTCTTGACGGCCACAGCCACGACAGCGACCATATGGTCTTAAAGGACAGGAACGGCAATGATGTAGAAAGATATGCGTGCGGCACCAAGATGGACGCGATCGGATACAGCCATATAAAGCCCGACGGCACGGTCGATACAGGCATCTGGGTTTATAACGGTGCCGACAGCCTGCCGTATCTGCTTGGCATAGAAAACGATGTGAGCCGGCTGATCGGCGAGGAGAACGCCGCTTTTGAAGAAAAGCTCGGACAGGTTGTCGCAAAGTCCGAGGAAAACCTTACGATAACCGATCCGGAAAAAGTCGATGACGCGGGCCTTCCTGTCAGGATAGTGAGAAACCGGGAGACTAATCTCGCGGACCTCTGCGCGGACGCCGTAAGGATACGCACCGGAGCGGATATAGGCATCGTGAACGGAGGCGGAGTGCGGGCCAACATTGCGATGGGCGATGTGACTTTCGGCGATATCATCGCCGTTCATCCGTTCGGCAACAGGACCGTGGTCATTAAGGCAACCGGGCAGCAGATTCTTGATGCCCTTGAGTGGAGCTGCCACATGCTTCCCGATGAGAACGGGGGATTCCTGCAGGTATCGGGGATGACTTTTTCCGTGGATACGTCTGTTGAGAGCACATGCACGGCAGACGAGAACGTCCAGATGACAGGGATCGGAAAGAACCGCAGGGTTTCGGATGTAAAGGTGGGCGGCGTGCCCATAGACCCAGCAGGGAAGTACACGGTCGCCGGAAACAGCTACATTCTCATAGAGAACGGCAACGGCTACACGTCATTTGACGGTGCGGAGCTCATCGCGGAGAACGCCGGGCTTGACAATCAGCTGCTGATAGATTATATTGATGACTCCTTAAAGGGAGTGATAGGAGATGATTATGCGGATCCGTACGGACAGGGGCGGATCACGATCAGGTAAACAGACCATACATAAGGAGGGGGATTAATGAGGAGAATACTAACCCGCATAGCATGCGCCGCCGCGGTCATGGCTATTGCAAGTGCCGTAACGGTGCCGGCAATGACGAATGCGGTGCCCGGAACCGGCATTCTGACATCGATCATTCCGTCGCCGATCAGCTACATCATGATAAACACTGCCACCGAGCAGGTGATCGCGTTTGACCATGATAACAATCCGCTGAGGGTCGCGGCTTGCTCGACCGGGAAGAGCGGAAATACCTATACGGGAACGTACAAGACGAGCAATTATTACGACTGGCATCTTATGAACGGAAACTGCTATTCGAGGTATGCGGTAAGGTTCAATCAGCATGAGCTGATGCATTCGGTGCCGTATTACAGGCACTCGCCCGACTCGCTCGAATACAGGCAGTTTAACAAGCTCGGGACGCCTGCGTCGATGGGGTGCTGCAGGCTCGCGCTCGCAGACGCGAAGTGGATATATGAAAATACTTCACCGGGAACCGTTGTTCAGGTTGTAAAAGATCCGGGAATATTATATGAGCTCACGAATCCTATCATCAAGATAGATGAGAACAACAAGGTGACGAGGGGATGGGATCCGACCGATACCGATCCGAGATCGCCGTACAATGCGGTAGTCAATCAGCTGATGTGATATGCGGCATTTTTATACAGAACTGACCCGCGAAGGTTAGATGCAGGATCTGGCCCGAGCAGGTCAGTTTTGTTATGGAATTTGCAAAAGGGCCGTATTATAATTCTTGACAAGACGGATGACAGATTATATACTTTAGTGGTTAAAAGCGTTAAAGCGCGAAAGCGCTCCGCGAAAATCATAAACAGAAAGGCAATATCATGATCATTGTATTAAAACCCAATGCAGATGAAAAGAAATATCAGAAGCTTGAATCATGGATAAAGGACGACCTCGGACTCGACATACACGAAAGCCGCGGTGAAAAATCCACGATCCTCGGACTGGTCGGTGACACTTCAAAAGTGGACATCGATGCGGTGAGCGCGCTCGACATAGTAGAGAGCGTAAAGCGCATTCAGGAGCCTTACAAGGCCGCCAACAGGAAATTCCATCCGATGGATTCTGTCATCACGGTCGGCGATGTTAAGATCGGAGGAGGAAACTTCGTTAAGATCGCAGGTCCCTGCTCGGTCGAGACTATCGACCAGATCACGGGTATCGCACAGTCTGTCAAGAAGGCGGGAGCGCACATGCTGCGCGGCGGGGCTTTCAAGCCGAGGACTTCGCCATATGCGTTCCAGGGACTCGGAAAGACGGGCATAGACTACCTGCTCGAAGCCAAGAAGGCAACCGGCCTTCCGATAGTGACCGAGATCATGGAGCTTACAGACCTCGACCTGTTCGAGGATGTTGACGTCATCCAGGTCGGCGCCAGAAACATGCAGAACTTCAGGCTCCTCAAGGAACTCGGAACGATAGATAAGCCCATTCTCTTAAAGAGGGGACTTGCAAACACCGTCTCCGAGCTTCTGATGAGCGCCGAATACATAATGGCCGGAGGAAATGAGAAGGTCATCCTCTGCGAGCGCGGCATAAGGACATTCGAGACGGCAACGAGAAATACGCTTGATATATCCGTGATCCCCGTGCTCAAGGAAAAGACGCATCTTCCGATAATCGTGGATCCTTCGCACTCGACGGGATTTTCGAAATACGTGAAGTCGGTTTCATTGGGAGCTGCCGCGGCGGGCGCGGACGGCATAATAGTTGAAGTACATAATGACCCTGAGAACGCGTGGTGCGACGGACAGCAGTCCATCACGCCTGAGGCATTCGCCTCGCTTTCCGCAGGGCTTGACAAGGTCAGGGAGGCAGTCGCCGGATTATGAATGCAGTCGGGATCATAGGCCTCGGGCTCATAGGCGGATCGATGGCAAAGGCCGCTGAGGCGGCCGGCTATAAGGTATACGGCTCTGATGCATCTGCTGACGTGGTGGAATCGGCATTAAAGGACGGCGTTCTGTCCGGAAGGCTTGAGGACCATTACGGGGATATCGGCATGCTGATGGTGGCTCTGTATCCGCTAGATGTGGTTGACATAATATTGGAGACAGCACCGAAGCTTCCGGCCGGATGTATTGTGGTCGACTGCACCGGGGTAAAAAAGATGATATGCTCCGCACTTTCCGAAAGGCTTTCCGTAATGGGGCTTCGCTTCATAGGCGGACATCCCATGGCGGGGAAGGAAGTGTCCGGATATGAAAACGCGTGCGCTGACCTTTTTGTCGGAGCTTCGATGATACTGTGTACAGACGAATTCACCGACAGCGCGGCGGTTGATGAGGCATGCGGAATTTTCCCGAAGCTTGGATTTTCGCAGGTAAAGATCACTACGGCGGATGAGCATGACAGGGTGATAGCGTTCACCTCGCAGCTTGCCCATGTCGTATCGAGCGCATATATCAAAAGCCCGACGCTCGATGTGCGGTACGGATTCTCGGCCGGATCGTTCAAGGACATGACAAGGGTCGCACTGCTCAATGAGAACATGTGGGCAGACCTGTTCCTTGCGAACCGTGACGACATACTGCGTGAGATAAGACAGATATCGGAGCATCTGAAGGAATTTGACGATGCGATCGAAGAGCGCAACAGGGATGCGCTCGTAAAGCTTCTTGCGGACGGCAGGGTGCGCAAGGAGAGGGACAATGCCGCGGAAGGGATATAGATGGATCTTAGGCTCACAAAGGGAAAGCCTTCGGTACGGTCTGCCGAGGCCATATCTTCAAAATCATATGTGCACAGGCTGCTGATAGCTTCCGCGCTTTACGGTTCCGGGACTAAGGTTGTGACGAACATCCTGTCGGAGGATATGAAGGCAACGGCCGGCGCGCTGAATTCGCTCGGTGCTGATGTGCGCATATCTGAGGCGGACGGCGGAAGATACGTGATAGAGACGGCAGGGACGCTTAAAGAGTGTCCGGATGGGGTGCGTGAAGTATTCTGTGCGGAGAGCGGGTCCACCGCAAGGTTTCTGCTTCCCGCGGCTTCGCTTTTCGGAAAGTCCGTAACGCTCACAGGTTCGGGAAGGCTTCCGGAAAGGCCGATGGGACCGCTCTGTGATGTCCTCCGGGATGCCGGTGTGTCCGTGTCTTCTGACATGCTTCCGATAACCGTGAGCAATAAGCCGAAGCCCGGATGCTATAAAATACCCGGAAATGTATCGTCCCAGTTCATCTCGGGACTTCTTTTCGCTCTGCCGCTGCTAGGCGGAACGTCTGCCATCAGCATAGAGGGCACGCTCGAATCGGCCGCATATGTTGAAATGACGGTCGATGTGCTTGCAAGGTTCGGGGTCAGGATCGAAAAGACCGGTGACGGTTTTAAGGTATATCCTGCGGAGGCTTCCGGTGATCCGGGGACCTGCCCTGCAGATGGAAAAATCATAAAGGCCGAGGGGGACTGGTCGAACGCCGCATATGTCATGGCGGTGGCTTCCCTCGGGTGCGGCCGGCTGTTTCCCGACTTTACTGTGGATGGCCTCGATCCTGGGAGCATCCAGGGAGACCGCGCGGCGGTTTCGATATTTGAGAAGTTTGGGATAAATATCAGTGCTTCGGGTGAAGAGAGCGCTGCCTATACGGTAAGCTCGCGGCCGGAAGTTCCTGTTGACATTGACTGCTCGCAGATACCCGACCTTGTCCCGGCGCTTGCGGTTCTGGCGGCATATTCGGATGGCGCGAGCACCTTCAGGAATGTCGAGAGACTCAGGATAAAGGAATGCGACAGGGTAAGAGCCGTCAGTGAGCTTTTGGCGGCAGTATCCGTAAAGGTTGACATAACATCAGAAGGTGGCCACGAGAACATGACAGTATACGGATGGCCCGGGAAAGCATCGGCCGAGAGACCGGATGTAGCGAATTCCTCCGCCGTTTCTGGGTCCGGAGCCGTGATAACGGCCGACAGCTTCAACGACCACAGGATCGCAATGGCTGCCGCAGCTCTTGCTTTCTCCGAGGATGAGGATGTGGTCATAAAGGGCGCCGATGCGGTAAATAAGTCGTATCCGGGTTTTTTTGATCTCATTGAGAAGATGGGAATTATGTCAACCAGAGCAGACTGAAGGCGGGAATAAAGTTATGTAAACTACACTTCCGGTATGGATGTTGGAGATATGATATGTCGTTTGTGCTTGGAAAAAAAGTTAAGATCGAGGTTTCGGGTGCTTCACATTCCGAGGCGATAACCGTAAAAGTCAGCGGACTTCCGAAGGGAGAGCCGGCGGACCTTGCGGCCGTGAATGATTTTCTCCGAAGGAGGCAGGGCGGGAATGCCCGCTATACGACCGCACGCAAGGAAAAGGACGAGCCGCATGTCATATGCGGGATCGAGGACGGGCTGCTTACCGGCGGGGATGTCGAGGCAAGGTTTGTGAATGCGAACGCAAGGCCGGGCGACTATAAAAAGATGCGCAGCATCCCGCGGCCGTCGCATGCCGATTATGTTGCATATGTTAAGTACGGGGATACTGTCGACATGTCCGGGGGAGGATTTTTCTCCGGAAGGATGACGCTCCCGATGTGCTTTGCCGGGGCGCTCTGCCTGCAGATACTCGAAAGGCGGGGCATCAGGATACGGGCCCACATGCTGTCCGTGGGCGATGTGAAGGATGAGCCGTTCGATCCCGTAACGGATAATGTGCCGCAGCTTGCGGACCATGTGCTTCCGGTCGTGTCGGGAACTGCGGGCGATGAGATGGTAAGGCTCATGGAAGCCGTAAGCGCAGAGGGCGATTCGGTCGGCGGATGCATTGAATGCAAGGTTACTGGCGTTCCGGCAGGGATCGGAGATCCCATATACGACAGTGTCGAATCCGCCATTTCCTATGGGATGTTCGGGATCCCCGCGATAAAGGGGATAGAGTTCGGAGAGGGGTTCGGCGTGTGCTCCGATTACGGCTCGAAGAGCAATGACGGGTTCTGCTTAAGGGACGGGAAGGTATCGTGCATCACCAACAATTCCGGCGGAATACAGGGCGGAATTACAAACGGGATGCCGGTGGTCTTCCGCGTTGCGGTAAAGCCCACGCCGTCGATATACAGACCCCAGAGGTCGGTGGACCTTGAAAAGATGGAAGAGTGCACCCTTCAGATCGAGGGAAGGCATGATGCCTGCATAGTGCCGCGCGTCCTGCCGTGCGTTGAGGCGATGACGGCGCTTGTGCTGATGGATCTGATGGTTGAATGATATGTTATGAGGATCGTTTTTCGGCCTCGTGCCACAGGAGCATAAATGGGAAGATACAGATACGGCCTGGTGGGTGAGAAGCTCGGACACAGTTTTTCGCCCATGCTGCATAAGGCATTTGGAAATTATGAATACGGACTCATCGAGATAGGACGCGGTGACATAGATGACTTTTTTGAGAGGGCGGATTTTGACGCGGTAAACGTCACCATTCCCTATAAGGAGACCGCGATGTCCCACTGCCTGCCCGATGAAGTGGCTTCTGACATCGGCTGCGTCAATACGCTGGTTCGGACAGCCGACGGGGTAAAGGGCTATAATACCGACACATACGGGTTCGAGTATATGGCATCTTCCGCAGGCATAAGCTTTTCGGGGGCAAAAGTCACCATCCTCGGGAGCGGCGGAACATGCCGGACTGCCGCATATACTGCCGGAAGGCTTGGCGCGGCGCATATCACGGTCGTATCAAGGCATCCTTCGGACATGGGGCTTAACATACCATGCCCGGCAAGCTATGTCGGATATGACGGAAAATATGATGAATGCGATATTCTCGTGAATACGACGCCTATCGGGATGTATCCGGACATTGACAGGATGCCGATAGACATAAGTAATAGTTATGTTAACCTAAAAGCATATATTGATGTCATCTACAATCCCCTCAGCACAAGGCTTGCATACAGAGCTAAAAAGAAAGGGATAGCTTCCGTCTGCGGGCTTCCGATGCTCGTGGCCCAGGGTTTTTTTGCCTCGAAGCTATTCATGGGAGAAGACATCGGCAGCGATCCGGTTGGCTCGATGTCAGGCGCGGACAGGGAAGTCCTTGAGGGTGCGGTCAGGGCTATCAGGGAAAAGACAGGTAATATAGTACTTACAGGCATGCCCGGAAGCGGAAAATCAACCGTCGGAAAGGCCCTGGCGCAGAAACTCGGCCTGGACTATGCCGATACCGACGAGATCTTCAGGGACGAAAACGGCATGAAACCGTCGGAGTGCATAAGGCTAAAGGGCGAGAGCACGTTCCGCAGACTCGAGAAAAAGGCCGTATGTTCAGCGGCAAAGACGGGCGGACGTGTCATAGCGACCGGCGGAGGTGTGGTGCTCGATCCGGAGAATATGGAAATGCTGTCATTAAACGGCAGGACGGTTTTCCTCAACAGGAAGCTTGAGGAGCTTGCGACCCGCGACAGGCCGCTCTCTGAGGGCAGTGAGAACCTGAAGGGGCTTTATTACAGAAGGCTTCCGATCTACCTTGCGAACTGCGAATTTGCGGTAAATGTGGAGGGCGATGTGGGATCCGTCGCCGATACTGTTGCGCATGAACTGGCCGGAGATAGAATTAGACCGGGCGGTGCCGGAGAAAACAGAACCGGAGGAAATGAAATCGGAGGCGCTGGTTTACATAATATTCCAAACCGGTCTGCGGAAGAAAATCTTGTCAAAAGGGATGGATGCATGAACATACTCATAATAAACGGCCCCAACCTTAACATGCTTGGGATCAGGGAACCTGATATATACGGCAGTAATACGTATGACGATCTTATGCGGTTGTGTCGGAAGAAGGCAGAAGAGCTCGGCATTTGCGTGAGATTTTATCAGAGCAACCATGAAGGCGATCTGGTTGACATAATCCAACAGGCATACGGCATGTATAACGGCATAGTCATCAATCCCGGGGCATACACGCATACATCGGTTGCGATCCTTGATGCCTTAAAGGCCGTTGGGATACCTGCGGTCGAAGTACATATATCGGATGTCGGTTCAAGGGAGGATTTTCGTCAGACAAGCTACATCAGGCAGTATGTCCGTGCCACGATAACAGGACACGGTTTTGCCGGATATACCGAGGCGATGGAGCTGCTGTCAGGGAATGTGCAGGCGGATGTTCTGCCTTAAAGATTCCTTTCGGGATTGTCGGTAAGTCCAAGAAGATAGTCAACAGATACGCTGTGATAATTGGATATCTCTATAAGAACTTCTATAGGTATGGCATGTTCTCCGTTTTCATATCTTGAATAAGTTCTCTGTGTTACGAATAAGTAGTCTGCAAGCTGCTGTTGTGTAAGATCCTTGTCCTCGCGTAGATTTCTGATTCGGTCGTACTTCTTCATTTTAGCCTTCCATAATCCTAAATACTTATAGGATTATTATAGTTTTCGACAGAAAACTGAAAGATGTTTAGACCGATTCAGACTGCAAAAAGGATGCCGGTGCAGAGAGCGCGGGGGCAGGAAGTGATGCAGATGAAAGGCATATTGAAAATGTGGGTAAGGACAAATGACAAGAAACAGGGCGCTTGAGATACTCGGTGCTGAGCCTGATGCCGGTTTAAGGGACCTTAAAAAGAATTACAGAGACCTGATGAGAAAGACGCATCCGGATTCAGCCAGAGAGCACGACTACCCCTATGAGGCTCACGAGATCAATGAGGCATACAACTGCCTTCTGTCCCATCTGTATGATGATGACGGACCGGATGACGGACAGAGTAGCCCGAAGATAAGATGGGACGCTCCGGTAAATGCCAACGCTTACTGCACGCGCCCAATCTACCAGTATGCTGAAGATGCCAACGGAAGCGTGATCGGCACAATGACCGTAGATGACGGAAAATACATGTGGATGGAGGATGAGGATTTTCCCCTGTTCCTAAAGAGCCTTTATGATACCGCCAGATCGGTGATAAGCGATGATGATGCCGCCAAAGACATAAGCCGTTCGGATGATGACGATCTGTTAAAGGACATAACATACCTTATAGCAGGCCAGTTCTTCGGCTCCGATTCGGCACTCGGACTGATGAGGCCTGAAGCTGACGGCTCATACCATTCGAGGGTGATGGTCGAGCTTAGCGGCCCGCCGCCACAGGAAGGAGAGGCGTTGTTCCCGCTCCGCCTTGCCGACCACAGACTCTATGTGAGGGATGGAAGCGGCAATGAGCTCGGCTACATGACTTTTTGCGATGACAGGCTCCTGTTCGGGATAATCCCGCTCTTTGAAAGGAATGCCGTGAAGGTCCGGATCACAGCGGGGAAAACAAAAAGAAGGTCAGCCGATGCCGACCTTTGGATAATCCCGACTCATGAGGATAACGTTACCGTTATTGAGAGCATAAATGAAAATATAAGGCGCCGCCTTGACAGATAGATCATACGGCGGCGCTGTCTTATGCATATCAAGATCATTTCATGAGATAATCCTTTATCCCTCCGATCTGCGCTTTGGCGTCATTGTATCCCAGCCAGTAGAGTGCGCCGAGCTTTTCCATGTCTCCTTCAAACCTTGATACGTTTACAGGCTCCGACGGTGCTATGGCATATATTTTCCCTTCGCCGTGAAGTTTCGCCAGCTCATCGGTCATCCTGTTAAAATCAGCCTCAGCCGCATTCATCGCATCGACAAACTCAGGATATTTCCTGTACATCCTGTTGGCCAGCCGGCCTCCGTTTTCCCTGCGGCGGTATTCCCATTCCCGTGTCTTTACGACCACGATCTTTTCAAAGCCTTCGGAAACCGCCCAATCGTATGGGATCTTCGTGGAACATCCTCCGTCGAGGTATGGGATGCCGTCTATTACGACCGGTCTCGAAACATAGGGCACGGTCGCGGATGCACGGATCGCGGCGGAAAGATTGCAGCTGCCTTTTTCCATGTATTCGGTCTTCCCGGTCAGCATGTTCGTTACACCGACGGCAAGCCTGCGGGAAGGGTCATTGAGACGTTTCCGGTCAAAGGGTTCCCTGTCGATGAGTTCCGTGAACAGGTGCGAAAATCCAGTGACCCCGTGGTCCCGCCGCATCGCACCCACACCGACATAATCGCTGTCATGACGGTACTTTAAGTCAATGCGGGCACCCCATCCGATCTCGCCGGCGATGTATCCGATGGCGGAAAGTGCACCTGCGGAAATGCCGACGGCGTTCCGGATATTGACATCATTTACCATCAGTGCGTCAAGCACGCCCAGGGTGTAGAGCCCGCGCCACCCCCCGCCTTCAAGCACTATGCAGCCTTCGGCTAGGTCAGAGCCCGCGCTTCCCGACGGAATGTCGTCGATGCCGCTGTAAATTTTTCTGTCCGGCTTTTCTGCGGCCTCTGCCTTCATGTTCGGATCGGCAAGGGGCTCTGCATTTATCTCCGGTTCGGCTTTTTTGTTTTTATCATCCCTTGGGACTAATTCGATAATGTCCATTCTGTATTACTCCCTGCATGTGATCTTCGGAAAGTGCCATATTCCGAATAAAAGATTTTAACACGAATGACAAAAAAATCAAAACGGATATAATAGTATTATCTGATTACCGAATGGAGAACACCGATGAAAAAACTTAAGATAACATACAACGCGCCCGTAACGCTGGGCATTGTCGCGGTAAGCCTTGTGGCCACGGTCCTGGGGCTTGTGACGGGCGGAGCGGTCCTTGAGGCACTGTTCATGACATACAGATCGCCGATATACTATCCGACGACGTGGCTTAGGGCATTTACGCATATATTCGGCCATGCTGATCTTTCGCATTATGCCGGAAACATGAGCTACATCCTTCTGCTCGGTCCGATGCTCGAGGAAAAGTACTCGTCGAAGACGCTTGCAGGAGTTGTGGCTGTAACTGCCGTTGCGACCAGCCTTGTGAACTTTATCATCTTTCCGCATTCGGCTCTCTGCGGCGCGAGCGGTGTCGTGTTCGCGTTCATACTCCTTTCATCATTTACCGGGTTCAGGGAAGGGGAGATCCCGGTGACTTTCATACTGGTTGCGGTATTCTTCATCGGGCAACAGGTGTTTGAAGGCATAGCCGTCCGCGATAACATTTCAAACACCGCACATATTGTCGGGGGTATCATCGGCGGTGCACTTGGGTATGCGTTCAACAAGAAGCCGGGGTGATTTGGCACATGTGCTGTCACCTGCTTTGATATATTAAGGTTTCTGAGCTATAATTTTCTGATAGATGATCTTTTGATAAAAAACAGTAATACCTTGGAGGAACATCATGAATTTCGAGGATTTGATAAACGGAAGGTTTGCAGAGCCGGCCTCGGTGCTTCGGTATAGCGGCGGGGAAGTCAGGATAGTCTGCGTGAATGACAAGTTTGTTGCGGAGCATTGGACCAACACAACAAAAGAGACATTCCTTAATGCATTTACCGCAAACAGTTTTGATGAGGATAATCTCAGGATCTTTCTGGGTGCGGTAAGAAGCTGTGTAAACACCGGAGAAGAGCAGGAAGTGGAGACATGGCGGCAGATGATCTCTGACTGCTGCGGCATAGACAGGGTATGCATGAAGAGCAGGCTTGTCCTTATAGAAAAGAATGACGACGAAGCATTTTTGTATGAGGGCATCCGAAATGTCACCGATGACAGGAAACTCCGTGAATCCTTTGATGATATCGAATCAAGGTATAAGAGGGCAAGCGAGCAGATAAACATATACAACTGGGAATATGACGTGGCCACCAAGGAGATGCGCCCTTGCTACCGCTGCATGAGGGACCTGGGACTTCCCGCACTTGTCACGAACTATCCGGAGCCTGCAATTGATGCCGGGATATTCCCTCCAGACTATGCGGACATGTACCGTGACATGATGAGAAAGATAGATGCCGGAGCATCCGAACTTGAAGCGGATATTCCGCTCACGGTCGGCCGTGTTCCCTTCCGTGTCAAATATACAACGGAATTCGATGAGTCCGGAAATCCGGTAAAAGCATTCGGTTCGGCAACGCTCATCTCCGAAAAGGAGCTCGGGCACATCAGGCTCGACAATCAGATAATATCTACCCTTGCTGCAGAATACAGCTTCATCTGCATGGCTGATTTTATCGCAGATAACGTGAAAGTCATCAAAGAGGACGACACACTTCCACTTAAGGAGGATGCTTCCGTAGGCACCCTTATAGAGCTTATCAATTCGAAGCTCCATGATACCCCGATAGAGCAGAAGGAAAATCTCTGCGATGTCAGCTCTGTCCGCACAAAGCTTCTTAGTGACTGCGACCAGCGGGAGTTCGTTTTCAAGGATGAAACGGGGAACAGATGGATGAGGATACACTTCCATGTCATCGAGCGCGGGAACAACGGTGTTGACCGCATGCTGGTGACGGCTGCGGTAGTCGATGACCTGCGTGCGATGAAGATGGATTCCGACAGGCTGATCGCCGAGCAGAAAAAGGAACTTGAAGAGCGTCAGACAATGCTTCTTGCCGCGATAGATGAAGCCAACCATGCCAATGTCGCGAAGACCGAGTTCTTCTCGAACATGTCCCATGATATCCGGACGCCTATGAATGCCATCACGGGATTTTCAAGGCTTGCCATGGAGGAGATTGACGACAGGGAGCATGTTGCGGATTATCTCGGAAGGATCACTTCCGCGGGTGACCATCTCATGAACCTTATAAACGATATCCTCGATATGAGCAGGATAGAAAACGGCAAGATGGAGATCGTGACGGCTCCGCTTCTCGTAAAGGATCTTCTTCACGAGTGCGCGGACATGGTAAGGGTCAACATGGAAGAGAACGGCCTTGATTTTTCCGTCGACATAGATGGAGTCGGGGATGACATGGCAGAATGCGACAAGCTCCGCTTCAACCAGATGGTGCTGAACCTTCTGTCCAATGCATATAAATTCACTCCGAAGGGTGGAAAGGTTTTCCTTGAGGGAAGGCTTCTGGAGAAAAAAGATGTCCTCACATATGAGATACGCATAAGGGATACGGGCATCGGAATGTCAAAGGAATTCTGCGATCACATCTGGGAATCGTATGCAAGGGAGAACAAGGAGTCCGTCAGAACGACCCAGGGAACGGGACTGGGCATGATGATCGTCAAGAACATCGTCAACCTGATGCAGGGGACGATAGCCGTAAAGTCCGAGCCCGGAGCCGGAACCGAGTTTATGATCGTGCTTCCGCTTAAAGCCGCCTCGGGATCGGGAAAAGAATCCTCCGACAGATCCGTGGCCAATGAGCCCGCACGTGACTTCTCGGGCACAACTGTCCTGATCGTTGATGATTCGGCTACGAACCTTAAGCTTGCGGAGCGTATCCTCGAAAAGTACGGATTCATCATCAAGACGGCAGACAACGGAATAGATGCCGTCCGTATCGTCGGGGAATCCGAACCCGGAGACATAGATCTTGTCCTGATGGATGTACAGATGCCCGTCATGGACGGACTGGAGGCGACAAGACAGATAAGGGCGGCCGGCAGCGCACTTTCGGACATTCCGATAATCGCCATGACGGCCAATGCGTTTGCATCGGATGTGCAGAACTGCCTTGATGCCGGAATGAATGAGCACATATCCAAGCCCTTCAGAAAAGAAGACCTTATCGCCAGGATCGGAGAAAACCTCTGAGCAGAGCGTACGGATGAGCGTACTGACTGTAGCCATAGAGATCAGTTTGGATAACAGCCGATGAAATATTTTGGGAAAATGAAAAAGAGAATAGGGATCTTCGCGGCATTTGCAGCTCTCATGCTCGCGTTTATGCTCGCGGCCTGCATGCCGGCAAGGACGGTTACGGCGGATAAGCCGGAGAGCAGAGCTGAGAATGCGGTTTCTGCTGATAAGCCGGAGAGTGCCATTTCGGAGGACGGCAGCTACTACGACCTTGAGAGTGTTGTCCTTTATTATGATGAATATGGAAAGCTTCCGGAAAATTATGTCAGGAAAAATGATGCCAAGGCCCTCGGATGGGAGGGCGGAAAGCTTGACGGTTTCATTAAGGATGCCGCGATCGGCGGAGACCATTTCGGCAACTATGAGAAACGACTGCCGTCCGACAAGGGCATCAAATACATAGAGTGCGACATAGACACGAAGGGACGCGGCAGGGGAGCAAAGCGACTCATTATCTCAAACACGGGAAAATACTATTACACGGAAGACCACTATGAATCATTCACGGAAGTCTTTATTGAAGATGGGAAAGTGGTGAAGTCTAACTGATTTGATGCGGCGCCATTTATCTGCACTATACGGCACCGTATTTTTCGGGATCGAGTCCGTGATACAGCGCTCCCGCGCGAAAATCATCTCTCACGGTCTCATAAAGCTCATCAAGGGACGGGAATTTCCTCTCGCTCCTTCTGAATTCAAGAAGTGTCACGGCGATCTTCTTTCCGTAGAGATCTCCTTCATAACCATATATGAAAGTCTCGGCACCGGCCTCACCGCTGCTTTCAACGGTGGGTTTGGTGCCGAGATTTGTTATTGCGGGATATGTCCCGCCGCATTTTACGACTGAAAAATAAACTCCGAATTCAAGGCCGGCAAGATCCTCGGCAGGCGTGATATTGGCCGTTGGCATGCCAAACCGCGTGCCGATGTGGTTTCCTGTCTTGACATATCCTGTCAGGGTTATTGGAAGATTCATCCGAACACACCTATCAGCGCAAGGAAAGCAAGCACAAATGTCGCAAGCACCGCGAGCGAGATGATGAACCATCCGGCGGAAAACTTTGCCTTTCCACCTGCGGATCCGGATGGCTCCGCGAGTCCGGCGGACCGGAGCGCTGTTACTACCGGTTTATACAGAAGCATGGTTATTCCGGCATTAAGGCCGCCCTTTATAAGATTGAAGGGCAGGAAAACCGGGATCATCATTCCTACGACAACGGATCTTTCAACATCCATGTATAGCGGCGTGATGATGTAGTTCCACAAAAGCATCGCGACGACCATGCAGAAAACGCCCATGGAAAGTCCTATGACGGCGCCTTTCTTTGTACGGATCTTGTGGTAGAAAAATGCAGCCGGAAGGGCAAAAGCACATGTCGCGATGACGTTCATCAGAAATCCGATAGGCCCGGTCGAACTGATGGTGATCATTTCGATGAACGACACGAGCACGGAGATGATGACGGATGACATAGGCCCGAACAGAAATCCGGCAATGATTATGACCGCATCTTTTGGCTCATAGCTTAAGAAGCCGGCTACATTCGGTATTGCTTTGGAAATGACTACGGAAATAAAAGCGAGCGCCGTGAACATAGCTATCACGGCAATGTGACGTGGGTTGAATCTGTTGTTTTTCATTTTTCTTCTCCTTCTCTCATCCGGACTATACCGTCGGTCCTGGAATCTCACCGGATCGGCCATGCTTTGCATGGTTTGCGGACTGTACCGCCGGTCGGGGATCACACCCTGCCTTGAAGTCGTAATAGATGATAGCTCGTGCGGGGGCGGTTGTCAATAGGGGCATCAGTATACATAATATATTAACATAAAATAATTATGGTAAACAAAAAGCCCGGCCAGGGGCCGGGCGGTTTAATAAGGTCTGCTCGCCGATTCAAGATCCGACTTCGTCGGATGCGGCTCGCGGTGCAGCATGGGATTTATCCCATGCTGCATTATGCAATATGCTTAAATGCGTGGGAGATGTTGCCGTGTGCCCAGATGATGTCGTAGCCGGGCGCATATCTTCCTGTGCTGTCGTCATGGACAGTGCAGAAGTGCTTGTCGCATTCATCCATCTTGTCGAAGTTATCCATCATCTCATCGAATGAAGCGAAAAACAATGTTTCTTTTCCTTTTTGCCTAATGTAAAAATCTCTCATCTTTTTTCCCTTCCTTTCCGTGGAACATCGGCATGTACTGATTCCACTTTACTCATAATCTCCTCCAAATCGTTCATCAGTCCGCGCTGAGACGTCCTGATGATGTCCGGCAGGGCAACCCTTCATTATCCATACCGGGAGGATCGAAAGAAGATGCGGCATATATGGTGGTCTGCACCTCGCCCTAAGGGCTTTGCCAACTACATCTATGATTTTCGACCTGAACATATGATAACACACTATTAGTAAAAGTCAACAATTACGGACAATCAAAATTGTACTTTCTGACGAACAATAAAAAATCAGCCCCCGAAATTGTGCATTTTAACGAGAAAAACAAAACGAATTAAATAACATATCGTATTATTCATTTGGCATTGACGAAACGATTACAACAATATATTGTATATAGGTATTAAAAATTAGTCATATATTGTGACTGCAAACTTATTTATTTTCCGGGAGGATGGCTATGAAAAAGATTGTTTCGGTGCTTTTGGCAGCAGTGATGACGGCCGCACTCTGTGCGTGCCAGGGAGCGGCACCTGCTCCGGCGGAGAGTTCCGCATCGGATTCGGACGCAGGAAGCAAGCTCGACATCAAGGCAGGTTTCATCTGCCTGCATGATGAGAACTCAACTTATGACCTCAACTTCATAACGGGCGCAAAGGCAGCCTGTGAAAAGCTCGGCGTTGAAGCTGTCATCAAGACAAACATTCCCGAAGGACAGGAATGCTATGATGCGGCATGTGAGCTTGTTGACCAGGGATGCGGATATGTATTCGCAGACTCGTTCGGACATGAAGACTACATGATAGAAGCAGCCAAGGAATATCCTGAAGTACAGTTCTGCCATGCAACAGGAACAAAGGCACATACGGAAAATCTTCCGAACTTCCACAATGCATTTGCTTCAATATATGAAGGCCGCTACCTTTCCGGAATAGCTGCAGGCATGAAGCTCAACCAGATGATCGAGGAAGGCAAGATCACGGCTGAAGAGGCTAAGATAGGATATGTCGGAGCTTTCACCTATGCAGAAGTTATAAGCGGATATACATCATATTTCCTCGGCGCACGTTCGGTATGCCCGACGGCAACGATGGAAGTAACATTCACCGGTTCTTGGTATGACGAGACGGCAGAGAAGGAAGGCGCTACAAAGCTCATCTCTGACGGATGCGTATTTGTCTCCCAGCATGCGGACTCCATGGGAGCTCCTACGGCCTGTGAGAATGCGGGCGTTCCGAACAGCTCATATAACGGACCTACTGACAACGCATGTCCCGAGACATACATTTCATACTGCAAGATCAACTGGGAGCCTTACTTCGAGGATTCGATCACAAAGGCAGCAAAGGGCGAAGCCATCGCAACAGATTACACCGGTACACTTGAGACCGGTTCGGTTGTTATCGACCACTTCGGCAAGAACGTAGCACCCGGCACCGAGGAGGCAGTTGAGGCAGCCAAGGCCGACATCATCGCAGGCAAGGTCCATGTATTTGACACAAAGTCATTCACTGTTGACGGCCAGGAACTTACATCTTATATGGCAGACGTTGATACGGACGCGAACTATGAAGGCGACCATGAAGTCATAAAGGACGGCTACTTCAATGAATCAGGCGACGGCCTGAGGAGTGCTCCTTACTTCGACCTTCAGATCGACGGCATCACCCTTCTCGACACTGCGTTCTAAGCAGTCCTTTAAAGGCAGTAAGGAGGGACCCGCTTGCGGGAGGATCCCTATTAGGAGGTTTTTTCTGTGGAACCAGGCACAGCCGCGGTAAGCATGCGCGGCATAAGCAAAAGTTTTGATACGAAAAAGGCCAATACGGGAGTTGATTTTGACCTTTATAAAGGTGAGATCGTGTCGCTGCTGGGTGAAAACGGCAGCGGCAAGACCACCCTTATGAATATGCTCGCAGGCATATACTTTCCCGATGAGGGGCAGATATTTGTCGACGGGCGCGAGGTGAAGATCAGCTCGCCGGCTCAGGCCTCGCAGCTTGGCATAGGCATGGTGCATCAGCATTTTAAGCTTGTTGATGTGTTCACCGCATGGGAAAACATCGTTCTCGGTGCCGAAGAAAAATATGATGTGCCGGCTGCGAAGGCAAAGATCAGGGAGATATGCGACCTCTACGGTTTTGTCGTTGACCCTGATAAAAAGATATATAACATGACGGTCTCGGAAAAGCAGACGGTCGAGATCGTAAAAATCATCTACAGAGGGGCACAGATCCTCATTCTCGACGAGCCGACGGCGGTCCTGACACCACAGGAGTGCGAGCGCCTTTTTGAAGTCATGCGCAACATGAAAAAAGACGGCAAGTCCATCGTCATAATCACCCACAAGCTTAATGAGGTCATGGAGATATCGGACCGCGTCGTCGTGCTGCGGCAGGGACAGAATGCCGGACAGCTTGAGACGGCCAAGACGAGCGCGCAGGAAATGACCGACATGATGGTCGGACATGCGGTGACGCTTGACATTGAGCGGCCCGAACCTGTCAATCCCAAGAAGAGGCTTGTGATCTCCGGCATCAATGTTACCGATGCCGAGGGAGTTAAAAAAGTCAAGAATGTCAGCTTCTATATGAATTCCGGAGAGATACTCGGGATCGCCGGAATATCCGGAAGCGGACAGAAGGAGCTTTTAGAGGCGATCGCAGGGATACAGAAGGTCGACTCGGGCTCCGTCACATATATCGATGAGAACGGAAAAGAAACCGAGCTCATCGGAATGCACCCGCAGGACATCAGAGACCTTGGCGTGGCGCTTTCATTTGTTCCCGAGGACAGGCTCGGAATGGGGCTTGTCGGGAACATGGACATATCCGAGAACATGATGTTGAGGACTTTCGGCGAGAGCCATAAATGGTTCACGGACCGTGACAGGCCCAGAAAGGTTGCCGAGAACGTTGTTGACGTCCTGGAAGTTTCGACTCCGGGACTCGATACACCGGTAAGGCGGCTGTCGGGAGGCAACATCCAGAAAATACTTGTAGGCCGTGAGATATCATCCGATCCGAAGGTGCTGCTCACGGCATACGCTGTGAGGGGACTTGACATAAACAGCTCCTACAAGATTTACGACCTGATAAACGGGCAGAAGAAGAAAGGCGTTGCGGTGCTTTTCGTGGGAGAGGATCTGGATGTCCTGATGCAGATCTCGGATAAGATCATGGTACTGTGCGACGGCGAGGTCAGTGACATCGTCGACGCACAGAAGGTCACGAAGAATGATATCGGCCTTCTCATGACATCAATGAGCTGAAGGCAGTGCATGGAGCGAAGATCCTAAATGGACAGTAGATCAAAAGAGCCATTATTCCATCTGACAAAACGCGGTGCCATCCCCAAGGGCAAAGCGATGGCCATAAGAGTTCTTGCCGTCGTGCTGGCACTTATCGTATGTGCAGTGATAACCGGACTTACCACGGGGATCAATCCCCTCGAGGTTTATTCGTCCATAGTATCGGGTGCATTCGGTTCATCGCGCAAGACCTGGATAACGCTTCAGGATGTTTCCATACTCCTGATCATCTCGCTCGCCCTGACGATAGCATTCCGGATGAGATTCTGGAACATAGGCGGCGAGGGGCAGGTGCTGATGGGAGGACTCGGAAGCGCCGCGTGCATGATATGCCTCGGAGACAAGGTGCCGGGGCCGCTTCTTATGCTCCTCATGCTCATATCAAGTGTCGCACTCGGTGCGCTGTGGGGATTCATTCCCGCGCTCTGCAAAGCCCTGTGGAATACTAACGAGACGCTATCGACACTTATGATGAACTATATTGCGACGCAGCTCGTCCTTTTCTATACGATACGCTGGGAGGTCCCGAAGGGCTCGGGCAAGATAGGCATAATCAATCAGGATTCACATGCGGGCTGGCTGCCGCAGATCTTCGGATCCAAATATCTGCTTCCGATAATAGTCGCGGTCATCGTGACCGTATTTACATACGTATACATCAAATACACCAAGCACGGATATGAGGTAAGGGTTGTCGGTGAATCACCGAAGACATCCGTGTATGTCGGAATAAACCTTAAAAAGGTCTTCATCAGGACGATGATACTGTCGGGGGCATTGTGCGGCCTCGTCGGGCTCCTGCTCGTGGGAGGCATCAACCACACGCTCACGGCCACGATCTCCGACGGACGCGGCTTCACTGCGGTGCTCGTATCGTGGATGGCGCAGTTCAATCCGTTCGCGATGATCATAACCAGCTTCATCATCGTTTTCATGGACAGGGGTGCGGGCGAGATAGCCACAAGGTTCGATCTCAACCAGTCGTTCGGGGACATCCTGACGGGCATCATCCTGTTCTTCATAATAGGATGTGAATTCTTCATCAACTATCAGATCCACTTTAGAAAAAAAGACAGGGATCACAAGGAGGCATAGCATGACGGGATTCCTTGCATTCATACCGAGAGCCGTTGCACAGGGCATTCCGCTCCTGTTCGGCTGCACGGGCGAGATAGTTACAGAAAAGACGGGAAACTTAAACCTCGGACTTCCCGGCGTCATGTATGTCGGTGCAATAAGCGGAGTCATAGGCTCGTTCTTCTATGAGAACAGCGTCGGCGCGGGAGACGTCAATGCGGCGCTTGCGGTCATCATCCCGCTTCTGTGCTCGCTTGCGGGCTCTCTCATAATGGGACTCATCTATTCGTTCCTCGTTGTCACGCTCCGTGCCAACCAGAACGTGACCGGCCTTGCGATGACGACTTTCGGCGTCGGGTTCGGAAACTTCTTCGGTGGATCGCTCATAAAGCTTTCAAATGCTGACCTTCCTTCGATCTCGCTTTCCAAGACAAGTGCCGTATTCAGAACGCAGCTTCCGTTCGCCAAAAGCCTCGGCATCGTCGGGGAGATATTTTTCTCATACGGCTTCCTGGCTTATGTGGCGATAATCATCGCGCTCACGGTCGCATATATCCTGAAGAAGACCAGGACGGGCCTCAACCTGCGCGCCGTCGGCGAAAATCCCGGGACCGCGGATGCGGCCGGCATCAACGTCACGAAATACAAATACCTTGCCACCTGCATCGGATGTGCCATTGCCGGACTCGGCGGACTTTACTATGTAATGGACTACGCCTGCGGGATATGGTCGAACGATGCTTTCGGGGACAGAGGATGGCTCGCGATAGCGCTTGTCATATTCACGCTCTGGAAAGCCGACCTCGGCATATTCGCATCAATACTCTTCGGCGGACTCTACATTCTCTATTTGTACATCCCGACCGGAATGGAACACATGGAGCTGAAGGAGCTTTATAAGATGATCCCGTATGTCGTCACGCTCATCGTCCTCATATTCACGAGCATGAGGGCACGGCGTGAGGACCAGCCGCCGCAGAGCCTCGGCATGAACTATTTCAGGGAAGAGCGTTAGGCTTAAGAGATAAAGAGGAGACGGACAAATGGAACTGCTTGAAGAGAGGATACGAAAAGACGGTATCATCAAGGCGGGAAACGTGCTGAAGGTTGACAGCTTTCTCAATCATCAGATAGACATAGATCTTCTTAATGAGATCGGAAAGGAATTCAAAAGGATCTTTTCCGACACAACGATAACCAAGATACTGACCATCGAAGCTTCGGGCATCGCAATAGCAGCGGTCGTCGCACAGTATTTCAAAGTGCCCGTCGTGTTCGCCAAGAAGAGCCAGTCGATCAATCTTGACGGTTCTGTCTACCAGACAAAGATCGAGTCGTTCACACATAAACGTGTGTATGATGTGATCGTTTCCAAGAAGTATCTGTCGCCGGATGACAGGATACTTGTCGTGGATGATTTTCTCGCAAACGGATGCGCGGCTGACGGACTCATCGATATAATAAATGAATCCGGTGCAAAGCTTGAAGGCGTCGGGATCATCATCGAGAAGGGATTCCAGGACGGCGGGAGGCGCCTTCGGGAGCGCGGTATCAGGGTTGAATCCCTTGCGGTAATAGACAGCATGAATGATGAGACCGGAGAGATAATTTTCAGACACTGAACGTAAAAAAATATCACCTTAGGTTTATGTTCAAGTTGTTAGTATATGCTAACAACTTGACTGTTTTTTTTGAAGTGATACAATAGAATCCCAAGAATGAACAAGAGGTGAACCGAAATGGCGTCAAAGCCTGTAACCTATGAACAGATAGTTGAGAAGGTCCGGAAGACATTTGAGAACGCGGACGCACGCGAAGTCTTCGAACATGTCGCGATAGAGGTCGACATAGTCGGAGAGGGTGCCGGAGCGTTCTATTTTGAAGTTGCGCAGCGCGCATGCACGGTTGAGCCTTACAACTATTACAACCATGACGGACGCATAATCGCAACGGCGGATGTGATACTCAAGCTTGCGGCAAAGAAGATAAAGATGAGGGATGCTTGGCAGAAGGGCCTGCTCCGCTATGAGGGCAATGAAGTCAAGTTCCAGCTGCTGCTTGACAAGATCAAGGTTCCTTAAAGACCGTGGCCGGCCTTCAGTTTCCGGCAGGCTGAACACCTTCGGGGATGACGGCAGCGGCAGTCATTGAATAGTTTGTATGATATATCACGAAACCCGGCTTTGCACCGCCGGGCTTTTTTATTTCCCTTCGGCGTACATAATCAACTTCGGCTTTCCCCATGCTGCGGCCGCTCGAATAATATGCTGCAAGGCTTGCGGCCTCCTCGAACGTGCGGTCGGGAAGTTCGCGTCCTTCGCATCTTACGATCACATGGCTTCCCGGCATCTTCTTGGCATGGAACCACCAGTCGTTCGAGTTCGCGAGCTTAAAGGTTATCTCTTCATTCTGGTAATTGTTCTTTCCGACAAAAATATGTAAGCCGTCGGAAGAGATATAGTGGATCGGACGGCTCTTGGACTGCGAGCGTTTTTTGCTGCTGCCGCGCTGCCTTATGTAGCCGCTGTCCGAAAGCTCCTGCCTTATCTGATAGAGGTCGTCCTCGTTCTCGGCGATGTCGAGGCTTGCGAGCACGGTCCGAAGATGCTCCGCATCGGCCTCGGTCTCAAGAAGCTGCCCTGTCACGGCCTCCTTGGTCCTTTTCAGTTTAGCGTACCTGTCAAAATACCTTACGGAGTTTTCCATGGCGGAAAGGTCCGGATCGAGCGGTATGGTGACTGTTTCACCCGTGTGGTAGTCCTCGCATTCGAAAGACTTGGCATTTTCAGCCACGCTGTAGCCATATGCCTGCAGAAGCTCCCCCCAGAGCCTGTATTTATCCATTTTTTCGGTATCTTTAAGCTGCTTTTGCTGAAGTTCTGATTTCCTGATGGTGCGCTCGAGGGCGGTTGTGGCGATCTTTCTAAGGTCCGCGCCCTTCTGCCTGATCCTCGTCAGGGCATTGCGCTCTGCGTAATAGCTGATCAGCATAGCCGACACCGTATCATAATACCTGCGTGTCATGCCGCCAAACTGCGAGAGTGGGGTGACCTCGAACTCGGCCGGCGCACCGTCATCAAGTATGACTGCGGGGCGAAAATCATTGGATGTTACGGTACGGTCAAGCGATATGATAGCGTCAAGAAGTTTACATAACTCATCAGACGAATATGTGTTGGCGCCGCGGGAACTGTCGAGGCCGGCCTGCTCACAGAGGCTTTCCGCCAGGACTGGGGAGAATCCCGTGAAAGTGGTGTAGAGTGCTTTTGAAAGCGGTACGGGTTTACATAAGGTATCAGAGAGATGTGCCGGAGTAGGATTACATAAAATAAAATTATGTAAATCAACCTTATCTTCGGTCTTCGGTATGAAATATTGCCTTCCGGGCAGTACCTCGCGCACTGAAGAGACCGCGAGGCTCACGTGCTTTATGCTGTCGATTATCGTTCCGTCCGTCCGGCGGAATATGATGTTCGAGTGCTTGCCCATGAGCTCGACCGTAAGTATCTTGCGGCATTTGTCGCCCATCTCGTCCAGATGCTCGATGTCAAATTCTATGATGCGCTCAAGTCCGGGTTGAGTTATGTCAACCAAACGTCCGCCCGAGATATGCTTCCGAAGCATCATGCAGAAGTTCGGAGCGCTCATGGGTGACGGCTTGTTCTCCTCTGTAAGGTACACAAACGGAAGAGAGGCTCCCGCGGATATTAGGAGCCGCTCGTTTCTTTCATCTGTTTTTACCGTAAGCAGCAGTTCATCGCTCTCGGGCTGTGCGATCTTGGAGATCCGCCCGCCGAGAAGGCGTCCTTTAAGCTCATGCGTGAGCGCTGCCACTGTTATCCCGTCAAGTGCCATGAGGGTATTTTACCATACAGGGGATAAAATGGTAACCTCCATTAAACGGGCAGGGAACATACACCTGCCGGGCTTCGTTCCCCTGATCGTGCGATAAAGTCCCTTCTTGACGTTAAGCCGCGCTTTATCTATAATGTTATGAAGCGCTTATTTCTATGGAAAAATCCCACCTGCGCACAACGGTGAACATAATGATAAAGAGCATGACCGGCTTCGGCCGCTCGGAATACCTGGACGAAAAACGCAAGATAACTGTCGAGATAAAAGCGGTAAACCACAGATACCTCGACTGTTCGATCAAGATGCCCAAGAAGCTCAGCTTTTTCGAAGCTTCCATAAGGACACTCCTCAAGGACTATATCCAGCGTGGAAAGGTTGATATATTCATAACCTACGAGGATTACACGGAGGATAATTTCCATCTTAAGTACAACAGGGACATTGCCAAGGCATACCTCATGTATCTGCGCGAGATGGCGGGAGAGTTCGGAATAGAGGATGACATCAGGGTTTCGACGCTCTCGCGTTATCCGGAAGTATTTTCACTCGACGAAGTCGGTGTTGATGAAGATGAGATCTGGACGGATCTCGAGAAGGTCATAAGGGAAGCAGCATCCGCATTCGTTGATTCGAGGATCAAGGAGGGCGACAACTTAAAGAGTGACCTCATCGACAAGCTCGATGCGATGCTCGGCTATGTCGAGGCCATCGAAAAGCGTGCCCCCGAGATCATAGAAGAATATAAGAAAAATCTGTGCGCGAAGGTTACAGACCTGCTTGCGGATGCCAAGATAGATGAGCAGAGGATACTCGGTGAGGTGACGCTCTATGCCGACAAGATATGTGTCGACGAGGAGATAGTAAGGCTCAAGAGCCATATCGGGACCACCAAGGAGATACTTGAAACCGGAGGATCTGTCGGGCGCAAGCTTGATTTTATCGCGCAGGAGATGAACAGGGAGGCCAATACGATACTCTCGAAGGCAAACGACCTTGCGACGAGCGACGTTGCCATCGACCTCAAGACCGACATCGAAAAGGTGCGCGAACAGATCCAGAATATAGAATAATATGCTGGTAGGGGGAACCGTGAAGCGGTGGGACCCTGGCTGCACCGCGAGGGCCATCGACGAAGTCGATATCAGATGCCCGAGCGACCTTAGTTTTTGCAGATAGGAGAGGCAGATTATGAGTCAGAATGGAATCCTTATCGTTCTTTCAGGTTTTGCCGGTTCAGGCAAGGGAACGATCATAAAGGAACTGATGAACAAATATGATGATTTTGCCCTCTCGGTATCGGCAACAACACGTTCACCCCGCCCCGGGGAAGAGGAGGGCGTCCACTATTTCTTCAGGACGGAAGAAGAGTTTAGGAGGATGATCGACAACGGTGAGCTCCTTGAGTATGCCAATTATGTCGGAAACTTCTATGGAACGCCGAAGGCCTATGTCATGGAGCAACTTCAGGCCGGAAAGAACGTCATACTTGAGATAGAGACCGAAGGAGCGCTCAGCGTCAAGAGCCGTTATCCGGAAGCGGTGCTCGTTTTCGTGATGCCCCCGAGCGTCGATGAGATTGAAAACCGCCTGAAAAAGCGTGGTACCGAAACGGACGAGGTTATCGCAAAGCGCATGCGGAAGGCGGCAACAGAGATCGAGGCTGTGGACAAATATGATTTTCTCATGGTGAACGATGTACTGTCCGAAAGCGTTGAACTTTTCAATTCGATAGTCAGGAGCCAGCATATGGCTGTATCAAATAACCTTGACAGGATAGATGAGACTAAAAAGGAATTTGCAGAATATCTTAACAGGAAAAAGGAGAACTAAAAATGTTACATCCGTCTTACAGTGACCTTATGAAAGTAGCGAACAGCGAGGTTGAAGTGGGAGAGCATCCCGTAGTCAACAGCCGCTATTCGATCGTTATGGCAACCTCAAAGAGGGCGCGCCAGCTTGTAAACGGCCGTCCCACGGCAGTAAAGGATGCCGATTCGAAAAAGCCTCTTTCGGTTGCGATCGAGGAGCTTGAAAAGGGCGACATCAAGATACTTGCTGAAGAATAGGGCAGCTGCCTATGAAGCTGCTTTACGTTTCGCTCGGCTGTGACAAGAACCTTGTTGACAGCGAGCGCATGATCTCGGCGCTGCAGGGCAGCGGTTATATCCTGACGGATGATGAAAGTGAAGCAGACGTGGCGGTAGTTAACACGTGCTGCTTTATTCATGATGCAAAGCAGGAGAGCATCGATACGATATGCCAGCTTGCGCGCCTTAAGGATAAAAAACTTAAGGCACTTATTGTCTGCGGATGCCTTGCCGAAAGGTATGAGGAAGAGATCAAAAGCGAGATCCCCGAGGTCGACGCGGTTGTCAGGATTCCGCAGGCCAAAGACATTGCCGCCGCTGTGGATGCGGTTCTCGGAAAGAGCGCTCCCGGAGGAATTGCTGAAAGAGCGCCTAGGACTATCAGCACGCCGGGGCACTATGAGTACCTGAAAATAGCGGACGGATGCAACAAGCGCTGCAGCTACTGCATCATACCGAAGCTCCGCGGACCTTACAGGTCCGTGCCGGAAGAGGAGCTCATATCGGAAGCGGAATATCTCGCATCGCAGGGCGTAAAGGAGCTCATTCTCGTTGCCCAGGAGACGACTCTCTACGGGACGGACATATACGGGCACAAAGCACTGCCTGAATTATTATGTAAACTATCTGACATTGAAGGGATTCAGTGGATCAGGATAATGTATGCATATCCGGAAGAGGTTACGGATGAACTCATTGAAGTTATGTCAACTAACCCGAAGATATGCCACTATATAGACATCCCAATACAGAGCGGAAGCGACAGCGTTCTTATGAAGATGGGCCGCCGCACACGCCGTGATGAGATAAGGGACGTGATCGGAAGGCTCCGCGCCGCGATGGATGACATATGCATCAGGACGACGCTCATCGCCGGATTCCCCGGGGAAACCCAGGAGGACTTTGAGGAGACATACAGGTTCGTCAATGAAATGGAATTTGACAGGCTCGGCGTCTTCACATATTCCCGGGAGGAAGGCACGCCCGCATACGACATGCCTCAGGTGGATGAGGATGCAGCGGCAGAGCGGAAGGATGAGCTTTATGAGCTCCAGCAGGCGGTCTCGTATGAGATATCACAGACCCTTATAGGAAAGACTGTCCGTGTCATGATAGACGGATATCTTCCCGACGATGATGTGTATGTCGGAAGGAGCTACAGGGATGCCCCGGATATCGACGGTCTCGTTTTCGTATATCCTGACCGTGAACTTGTAACGGGCGACATGGTATATGTCCGCATAACCGATGCCAAAGAATATGATCTGGAAGGTGTGATATCTGATGAACCTGCCTAATAAACTTACAGTAATGAGAGTGCTCGCGGTGCCTGTCTTTGTGGTGCTGATGCTTGTGCGCGTGAACGGGGCCGCATGTGAGGGATGGTGCAAATGGACCGCCCTTGCGGTGTTCATAATCGCCGCTTTCACCGATCTTTTCGACGGAAGGATCGCCAGAAAATACAAGCTTGTCACGAACTTCGGAAAGTTCATGGACCCGCTCGCGGACAAACTCCTTGTATGTTCGGCGCTCATCTGCCTCGTTGAGCTTGAGCGCATGCCGGCATGGGCTGTCATAGTCATAATCGCGAGGGAATTTGTCATAAGCGGTATAAGGCTTATCGCCGCGGATGACGGAGTGGTCATCTCAGCCAGCAGGTGGGGCAAGGTAAAGACCGTGTTCCAGATGATAATGGTCGGGTTCATGATAGGAAATCTTCCCATCTTCAGATATGTGACGCTTGCCCTTATGTGGATAGCGCTCGCACTCACGATCATCTCAATGGCTGACTACATCATCAAGAACATCAGTCTCTTCAAAGACCTTGAAGGAAAAAACAATGACGGACAGAACTCCTGAACAGGATGCGGTAGAGCTGCTGCACGAAATGGGGATGACGGTTTCCGCTGCGGAATCATGCACCGGCGGGCTTGTGTGCGCGCGCCTTATAAACGTCCCGGGGGCGAGCGATGTTCTTAATGAAGGCTTCATCACCTATTCGAATGAGGCGAAGATGAAGCATCTTAATGTAAGTGCCGAAACGCTCAGGGAGCACGGCGCCGTAAGCGCCGAATGCGCTGCCGAGATGGCGTCCGGCCTTGCCGAAAATACCGGAGCCGACGCCGCCGTTTCCACCACCGGAATCGCAGGGCCCGGAGGCGGGACAGACGAAAAACCGGTAGGACTTGTATATATCGGGGTGTGCATAAAGGGAGAGACAGCCGTAAGGGAATTTCATTTTGAAGGTGACCGCATGAAGGTTCGGACGAGTGCCGCCGAAGAGGCAGTGAAACTTCTTGCGGACTGTTTAAGGAAAAGAAAATGACAAAGAATAAGATACTTCTGTTCTACCCGCCGGGATTTTTATTCCAGCGCGGTGAGGACAGATGCCAGCAGAACATAAAGGATGCATCGGCGGAGGCCATGCGTGCATGCAACGATCTCGGATATGCGGCGGCCATACTGCTAGAGCGCGGCTACGAGGTTAAGCTCCGGGACTACCAGACCGAGGGGGCGTCGATGGATGACCTCGAATCTGACATGAAGTCGTTTGCACCGGACCTTGTCATGATGAGCATCACGAACACGACGATCTTCGATGACCTTAAGGTCTTAAAAGGAATCAAGGAAAAGTTCGGACCCGTTGTGGTCATAAAGGGCGCGCTTTTCTACGATCCCGAACAGGAGATGCTCGACCTTCTCGACCTTTCGTGCGTTGACTACATGATCGGCGGAGAGGTTGACTTTGCGATCGGACAGATAGCAGATCATGCCCTCAGGGGAGAAGGGGATCCCTCGCAGATCCTCTCGATACTTTATAAGGATAAGGATGGAAAGCTTGAGCGAACAAAGTTCCATGAATGGTGCGAGGACCTTGATTCAAGGCCTTTCCCTGCAAGGGAGCTCATGAGCAACGGTCTTTATGTGAGGCCCGATACCAACGAGCCGATGGCAACGATCCAGACTTCACGCGGCTGCCCGTCAGCCTGCGTCTTCTGCCTGACGCCTGTGATCAGCGGAAAATGCGTCAGGTTCAGAAGCCCCGAGAATGTCATGGCAGAGCTCACGGAATGCTACAATGTCCACGGCATCAGGAACTTCTTCTTTAAGGCAGATACTTTTACGATAAATGCGGAGTGGGTCAGGAAGATGTGCACCCTGATCATCGAGTCGCCGCTTCACGGAAAGATTGCATTTACGGCCAATTCAAGGGTGAACCCGCTCACAAAGGAAACCCTGGAGCTTATGAAGGAAGCGGGATGCTTCATGGTCGCCTTCGGATTCGAATCAGGATCGGATGAGATGCTGAAGACGCTGAAGAAGGGCACGACCGTGGAGATGAACCTGCGTGCCGCAAAGTGGTGCCATGAGGTAGGGCTTCCGTTCTGGGGATTTTACGTCATAGGATTCCCGTGGGAGAACAGGGAGCACATACTGGCAACGAAGAAGATGATCATGCGGCAGAAGCCTGACTTCATCGAGGTCAAAATGGCGCTTCCGTATTACGGGACGCAGCTCTACGAAGCAGCCAAGGAAATGGGACTTTTAGCGGAATCTCCGCTCGGGAGCGATTTTTTCCATTCGGCATTAAGCGGTACCAAGTATCTTTCGCAGGCGGAGGTTGAAAAGCTCCGCAGGAACATACTGCTCAGCTTCTATATGCGCCCTTCATACATTCTAAAGAAGATGGGAGAGTGCGTAAGGCATCCTTCGGTCTTTATAAACTATGTGAAGTACGGGTTCAAGATGCTGGGTTCCATTTTTGGATAGCCGGCAGAACGGGTTGGAAAATGATCTATCAGATAAAAGACGGCCGCGTAATGTTCGCGGCCGATACTGTACTCTCAGATTTTGATTTTGAGGTCAGGAACAAAAATGAAAAGATTGCCGTCATCGGCAGGAACGGTGCCGGAAAGACGACGCTCTTAAAGGTCATCGCCGGTGATGTGGAGCTTACGCGTACCGATGGCAGGGAGCCTTCGATAACGGCCCCGGGAAATCCGGTCATCGGGTATCTGCGCCAGATAACATTCGACGATCTTTCGCTTACGCTCGATGAAGAGATACGGAAGGTCTTTAAGCTCATACTTGACGAGAAGGCGCGCATAGATGAGCTAGTCGGGCTCATGGAAGGCGCGGCGGGTGAGGCGGCAGAGAAGCTCGCGGCGGAATACACGGCGCTCATGGATGATTTTCGGGACAGGGGCGGATACTATTACGAGAAGGAATATGATGCGATGCTTGTCTCGTTCGGCTTTTCCCTTTACGATAAGAAGAAGCCTCTGTCGGAGTTTTCGGGCGGCCAGCTGACTAAGCTCGCTTTCATAAAGCTCCTGCTGTCAAAGCCCGACATACTGCTTCTCGACGAGCCCACGAACCACCTTGACATGTCGACGGTCGCGTGGCTCGAGGATTACCTTAAAAACTACAGCCGGGCAGTTGTGATCGTAAGCCACGACAGGATGTTCCTTGACAGGATAGTCAACGTCGTCTATGAGATAACCTACGGGACCGTGACGAGGTTTTCCGGGAACTATTCCGATTACGTCGTCCAGAAGAAGGAGCGCTACGAAAAACAGCTGAAGGACCACATAGCGCAGCAGAAGGAGATAAAAAGGCTCACGGAGCTCGTGGAACGGTTCAAGAACAAGCCGTCGAAGGTTGCGATGACGCGCTCCAAGCTTAAGATGATCGAGCACATGGAGCTTGTGGCAAGGCCCGCCGATTATGACACGAAAAGCTTCAAGGCGAGCTTTACCCCGAAGATGGAGACGGGTAAGGATGTTCTTACGGCAAAGGACCTGTCGGTCGGATATGACAGCCCGCTTGCGACCGTGAACCTTGACATAAAGAGGGGCGAGAGGCTTGCCGTGCTTGGCGACAACGGGATCGGAAAATCAACGCTCCTAAAAACGCTGGTCGGGGAGATAGAGCCGCTGTCCGGTGATTTTCGCTTCGGCGTTAACGCTGATATCGGATATTTCGACCAGAGGATGGCAATGTACACTTCCGATTCCACTGTGATAGATGACTACTGGAACGAGTTCCCGACGCTCACCGAGACGCAGGTGCGCACGCAGCTCGGCACATTCCTGTTCACGCAGGACGAGGTGTTCAAGGAAGTGTCGGCGCTTTCCGGAGGGGAGCGCGTGAGGCTCTGCCTCGCGAAGATATTCAACAGGCGGCCGAACGTCCTGATACTCGACGAGCCGACAAACCATATGGACATGATCGGCAAGGAGACGCTCGAGGCCATGCTGGCAAGCTTTCCGGGTACCGTGATCTTCGTGTCGCACGACCGTTATTTTGTAAAAAAGGTGGCCACGCAGATACTCGACATGAGGACGGACGGCGTGACGCTCTATCCGTTCGGATATGATGATTATGTCGAGAAATGCTCAGGGCCGGGAACATCATCGTCCGGAGGGTCCGGAACGGGAAAAGATCAGCAGGCATCCAAAGGGTCCGGCGGCTCCAAAGGGGCCGGAAGTCTAAAAGGGTCCGGAGCGGATGCGGATTTACATAATACTTCCGAAAGCAGTGCGCCCGTATCTGCGTCCCAGGCGGAGAGGCTCGCGGGCAAGGAAGCCGAGAAAAAGCGGCGCCGGATAAAGAAGCTTGAGGAACGCATCGAGCAGATCGAGGAGAAGGCGGAAAAGCTCAGGGAAGAATTATGTAAACCAGAATATGCTTCCGACTACGATAAGCTCGCCAAGATACAGGAAGAGATAGACGCCGCCGAGGCAGAACTCCTTGAGACGATGGAGCAGTGGGAGGCGGAATCAGCGGAAATGGATGCATAGGATTTTCCGCGAAGGGGCCGGATGAAGCGCCGGCCGCATATATAGGCCGGACATAAGATAGATACAGGAGGATGGATGATGAGGGACAATCTGACACAGTCTGACATAGACAAGATGGAGGCCGAGATAGAATACAGGAAGCTGACGCTGCGCCCGAAGCTCATAGAGGACGTGAAGATCGCGCGCGCACACGGCGACCTGTCGGAGAACTTCGAGTACTATGCCGCGAAGCGCGAAAAGAACATGAATGAGTCGCGGATCCGCTACCTTGACAGGATGGTGAGGACCGCGAACATAATAGATGACTCATCCGCCGATGACGAAGTCGGGATCAACAACACCGTGACCGTTGAGATCGTGGATGAGGGCGAGATAGAGCAGTACAAGATCGTCACGACGATAAGGAGCAATTCGCTGATCGGGCTCATATCCATCGAATCCCCGATGGGAAAGGCCCTAATGGGGCACAAGGTCGGGGACCGCGTAACCGTGAAAGTCAACGACAGCGTATCCTACGACGTCATAATAAATGACATAGACAAGACCACCGACGATGCGGATGACCAGATAAGCCAGTACTGACTGTCTTGTTTTTCCGAGGCAAATGTGATTATATTATACTTGCCGGAAATGTTTTTCCCTATATGGCGGATGGACCGCCGTGGACGGTGAACGGATCATAATAATATTTCAACAGTGAGGAAGAAGACATGGCATTACTTGAAAAATGGCGCAAAACGGCCTACAACGAGAACGAGGACAAGAATAAGCTGCAGCAGCTGTGGGCTGACTATTTTGAGGTTGAGAAGGGAATCTACAAGCAGCTGCTCGCTGACCCCGACACGGTCGTATCGGGAACGGTGGAAGAGCTTGCCGAAAAGTATGACACCGACATCATGACGATGACGGGATTCCTTGACGGCATCAACGACAGCCTCAAGGAGCCGAACGACATAGAGAACATGACCGAGAAGACGAAAGTATCTCTCGGATTTGACAAGGAGCTTTTATATAAGAACATGGTGGCAGCAGGAGCAGACTGGCTGTTCGGGCTTGAAGAGTGGAACGACATCTTTGACGCCGATAAGCAGGCAGAGCTCTACAAGGAGCAGAAGTCAAGCCAGACGGTCCGCCACGAGGGCCCCAAGATCGGAAGGAACGATCCGTGTCCGTGCGGCAGCGGCAAGAAATACAAGAAGTGCTGCGGCGCCCGGGCATGATCATATAAACAGCATTTGAAGGTCTCTCGTATGGATCTTCAGAAAGAGGTGAATCATGAAAGTAACATTGAAGGACGGCTCATCGAAGGAATATTCGGCTCCGCTTGCGGTCATTGACATCGCAAAGGACATTTCCGAGGGCCTTGCAAGAGTGGCATGTGCTGGCGAGATCGACGGAGAGCGTGTCGACCTTAGGACGGTTGTAGACAGGGACTGCAGCCTCAGCATCTTAACGTTTGACGATAAGGGCGGAAGGGATGCTTTCAGGCACACGACTTCCCATATCATGGCTCAGGCGATAAAGCGCCTTTGGCCCGAGGCAAAGCTTGCCATAGGACCGTCAATAGACGACGGGTTCTACTATGACATAGACAGTGAGCGCCCAATCACGGAAGAGGATTTTCCGGCTATCGAAGCCGAGATGAAGAAGATCGCCAAAGAGGATATCAAGCTTGAGCGGTTCGAGCTTCCGAGGGCCGACGCGATCAAGATGATGGAGGAGGCGAAAGAGCCTTACAAGGTTGAGCTCATAAAGGACCTTCCCGAGGATGCCGTCATCAGTTTTTATAAGCAGGGTGATTTTACCGACCTGTGTGCCGGACCCCACCTCATGTCCACGAAGAATGTCAAGGCGGTCAAGCTCATGAAGGTTGCCGGCGCATACTGGAGGGGCAACGAGAAGAACAAGATGCTTACAAGGATCTACGGAACTTCCTATACGAAGGCCGCCGACCTTGAAGAATACCTGACAATGCTCGAGGAGGCCAAGAAGCGCGACCACCGCAAGATCGGCAGGGAGATGGGCCTGTTCATGATGGCCGATGAAGGCCCGGGATTCCCGTTCTTCCTTCCTAACGGCATGATCCTTAGAAACGAGCTCATGAAGTACTGGCGCGAAGTCCATTACTGCAACGGCTATCAGGAGATAGAGACTCCGGTCATGCTGAACCAGTCGCTCTGGATCACTTCGGGACACTGGGACCACTACAGCGAGAACATGTACACCTCGATGATCGACGAGGAGATGTTCTGCATCAAGCCCATGAACTGCCCGGGTTCGATACTCGTGTATAAAAATCAGCCGAGATCCTACAGGGAGCTTCCGATAAGGTATGCGGAAGTAGGACTGGTCCACAGGCATGAAAAATCAGGTGCGCTCCACGGGCTCATGAGGGTCCGCGCATTCCATCAGGATGATGCGCATGAGTTCATCGCGATGGACCAGATAGGCGAGGAAGTAGAGCATATCGTAAAGCTCATCAATGAGGTTTATGAAAAGCTTGATTTTAAATATACGATCGAGCTTTCAACGATGCCCGAGGATCACATGGGATCGCTCGAGGACTGGGAGAAGGCTACAAACGGCCTTAAGTCCGCGCTTGAGAAGATGGGGCTTCCTTATGAGATCAATGAGGGCGACGGAGCATTCTACGGACCGAAGATCGACTTCCACGTACAGGACTGTCTCGGAAGGGAATGGCAGTGCGGAACGATCCAGCTTGACTTCCAGCTCCCGCAGAATTTCGAGCTAAAATATACAGGCTCCGACGGTGCGGAACATATGCCCGTCATGATCCACAGGGTCGTATTCGGATCTGTCGAGCGCTTCATCGGTGTCCTTACCGAGAACTGTGCAGGAAAGTTCCCTACATGGCTGTCTCCTGTACAGGTAAAGGTGCTTCCCATTTCCGACAAATACTTTGACTATTCGGAAAAAGTCCTTGAGAAGATAAAGGCAGCGGGCATACGTGCCGAGATCGACACAAGGAGCGAGAAGATCGGATATAAGATCAGGGAGGCAAGGCTCCAGAGAGTTCCCTACATGCTCATCCTCGGACAGAAGGAAGAAGAGGCCGGCAACATAACCGTCAGAAGCCGCTTCGCCGGAGACGAGGGCGCTAAGGACCTCGATGCTTTCATCAGGGATGTGCGCGAAGAGATCGACAACAGGGTCAGCAGGGCAGAGCAGGCCGAAGAAGAATAAATGAATTCAAACATCATCATCGCAACTTCAAAGATCAAGACGTGCGAGCGTTTTTATGAACTGTGCGATTACTGCGGTTATGAACGCGAATGGGCGGACTCGCTCTGGGGTGATGTCGTGACCGACGGGGAAATTTACGGCGAGCTTGAGTATTACATGGCATGCCACAGCATCAGGGACTCCGTCAGGATAAGCGGCTACAGCCTTACGGATCTGTATGTTTTCCAGATGGATAAGTACAACCTCATCAGGGAGATAGGCAAAAATCCGCCCGAATGCAACAAGGAGCGCATGGTCCTAAACGCCCTGCGAATGATGGCCGACATGAAGAAGGATCCCGCAGAGTATGTTAAGCGCCTTGAAGAAGGGCGCGGCGAAGACAGGCTTTAAGCGGTCAGGTGACGTATTGCAGCCGGATGAGCGTATAGTCAATTACATGAAGGAACGGAATGAACATGCGAAGGCCGCGGCAAGTGCTGCTGCGGTCCAGCTTTTCGCCCTGGCGGTGTATTTCTGCCTGTACGCACTCATATCCGGAGGTGCCGTGTATTCGCTCTCGCGTGCGGCCGGAAGGGCGGTGTGCATCACGCTTGCGATCGTGATCGCGGCAGTGCTTGCGGTGTTCAACATCCTGATGGTGATAAGGAGCAGGAAGGTTTACATAACAAAACCTGACAGCATATCCCTCCGCGATGGAGAGGAGACGGTCAGGCTTGCGTATAACACAGCAAGACCGGTGCTTATCTTTAAGATCACCTGCAGTCTTCTTGCGGTTGTGGTTGCGGGAATGGTTTACATAATGATTCAGATTCTTATGGAGGACCAGGCGCTCGCGGGACTGTACGGAAGGATAGTGATGTGCCTTGCGGGAGCGGGAGCTGTCATCGCGGCATATCCGTGCATTGACAGGATCCGATGTTACAGGGCGCTTTTAAATGAGACGCATGACCTTTACATGGACCGCAGGCCGGAGATGGTTCCGGCATTCATCGCATCGGTTGCGGTTCCGGCATCCATATGTGCATGGTATATTTTCAGGTATTACGGCGCCGACAGGAAGATAACGTGGATAATCCTTCCGGGTGTGGCGCTTTTCGCCCTTGCGGGCTCTTTCCTGTACCGGTACTGCAGGCAGGATTGATAAACATTGGTGCTGCGCGGCCTGTCATGATATGGGTCTTCGTGGGGCATATTTTTACAGACAGGAGTAATGATAAATGGCAAGCCTTAAGGACATTCAGAAGCTCATCAGGGATGAAGGTATTGAGATGGTGGATTTCAAGCTGACCGACATCGACGGCAGATGGAGGCACCTCAGCATTCCCGCGGAGCGGCTTTCCGAAAGCACGATGGAGCACGGGATAGGATTCGACGGAAGCAACTACGGCTATGCGCCCGTAGAGAACAGCGACATGGTATTCATCCCTGTCCTTGAATCGGCGGTCATCGACAGATATTCGGAAGTCCCCACGCTTTCCATGATAGGTGATGTAAGGGTCATAGACCTGCCGAACAACCGGCCGTTTGACCAGTATCCGAGGAATGTCGCGGCGCGTGCGCTCGAGTACATGAAGGAGACCGGCGTGGCCGACAGCATGATTATCGGTCCCGAATACGAGTTTTATCTTTTCGACGAAGTCAGGTACAATACCGACTACTACAATATGTTCACGAACATCTTCACATCGCAGGCGGCATTCGCTTCAGGAAGTGCGGAAAACAACAACGGCTATCAGGTGCTCCCCGGAAACGGATACCACAACAGCATGCCAACGGATATCAGAAACGACATCCGCAGCCGCATGTGCATCGCGATGAAGGACTGGGGCGTTGATGTAAAATACCATCACACCGAGGTTGGCGGAAGCGGCCAGATGGAGATAGAAGTCGAGCTCGGAGACATGCTGAAGCTTGCGGATGACACGATGTCCGCAAAATACGTCATAAAGAATGAAGCTGCAATGGAAGGCATCACGGCAACGTTCATGCCCAAGCCGCTCTCCGCGGAGGCCGGAAGCGGAATGCACGTGCACATGCTGCTGTTCAAGAACGGCAAGCCGGTATTTTACGATAAAAAGGGATATGCGCAGCTGAGCCGCGAGGCCCACTGGTTCATTGGCGGCCTGCTTACGCATGCAAGGTCCCTGTGCGCCATAACGAATCCCTCGACCAATTCATACAAGAGGCTCGTTCCCGGTTTTGAAGCGCCTGTGACCATCGGATATGCGATGAGCAACAGAAGTGCGGTCATCCGCATTCCCGCATACGCAAAGACGCCGGAAACGAAGAGGTTTGAGCTGAGAAACCCCGATGCCACATGCAATCCCTATTATGCATATGCGGCGATCTTGATGGCAGGTCTTGACGGCATAGCAAAGAAGATCGATCCGCATGAGATGGGATGGGGTCCTTTTGACTGCAACCTATACAACCTTCCGGAAGAGGAGAAGGCAAAGCTTACGGGCCTGCCCGCTTCGCTTGATGAGGCGGTGGCCAAGCTTGAGGCTGACCATGACTACCTTCTTGCCGGCGGAGTGTTCCCCGAGAGGCTCCTGTCGCAGATGACGGGAAGGCTTAAGGCGGCATCCTCTAAGATATCAAGACTTCCTCATCCGATGGAGTTTGCGATGTACTATGACCTGTAAATGGACCATGGGGACGGAGTCAGCGGTCCATTCTCATTCTCATTTTGAATGATTTTCGGTTGACAACCGGCAGTATCTGTGGTAGATTAACCACTGTAATTCATACAGGCAAGCAGAGAAATCTCACCCCGCGGCATTGATACGGCTTAGCGGGCGTTAATAAAGGGAATTACATACGCGTATTTTGCGTGCTATCCTGCTTGCTCTGTGCAAGCAGGTTTTTTGTTGTTCAACAGGAGGACAAAACAATAGCAGACTTAATGATCAACGAACAGATCCGGGACAGGGAAGTTCGTGTAATTGGAGAGAACAATGAACAGCTTGGCGTAATGAGCCTTGAGGATGCCAGGAAGCTTGCCGAGGAAGCGGGCGTCGATCTTGTCAAGATCGCACCGAATGCCACACCGCCGGTGTGCAGGATCATCGACTACGGAAAGTTCCGTTACGAGCAGTCCCGCAAGGAAAAGGAAGCGCGGAAGAAGCAGAAAGTCATTGAGATCAAAGAGATCCGCATGTCACCCAACATTGACACAAACGACCTCAACACAAAGATCGCTGCCGCGAAGAAGTTCCTGTCAAAGGGAGACAGGGTGAAAGTCACACTCCGCTTCCGCGGACGTGAGATGGCTCACATGAACAACAGCAGATATATCCTCGATGATTTTGCCGAAGCGGTCTCAGATATAGCTGTCGTTGAGAAGCCGCCCAAGGTAGAGGGCAGGTCACTTACAATGTTTTTGGCTGAAAAGCGCTAGGCGCGATGTCAGTTGAAATAATGAAGATTTAGGAGGGAATCGAAATGCCAAAGATTAAGACTAACAGATCCGCTGCAAAGCGTTTCAAGGTTACGGGAACCGGAAAGTTAATGAGGAATAAGGCCTACAGGCGTCATATCCTTACCAAGAAGACCACCAAGAACAAGAGGAACTTGAGAAAGCCTACCATCATGGATGAGACTAATGTTAAGAATATGAAGAAGATCACACCTTATCTTCACTAAGGTTTTACAGGAGGGATAGAACATGGCCAGAATTAAAGGCGGATTAAATGCCAGAAAAAAACATAACAGAGTATTAAAGCTTGCAAAGGGTTACATGGGAGCACGTTCTAAGCAGTACCGCATCGCAAAGCAGTCGGTAATGCGTGCACTTAACACATCCTTTGCCGGAAGAAAACAGCGCAAGCGTGATTTCAGACGCCTGTGGATCGCACGTATCAATGCCGCAGCAAGGCTTAACGGCATTTCATACAGCAAGTTCATGTACGGACTCAAGCTTGCCGAGATCGACATCAACCGTAAGATGCTTGCGGAGATGGCAGTAAATGATGCTGAAGGATTTACAACACTTGCAGAGCTCGCCAAGAGCAAGATAGCATAATGATAAAGATCTGTTCAGACAGCACATGCGACCTTTCCGGGGAACTCATCAGCAGATACGGGATAACGATCATCCCGCTCCATATACTGCTCGGTGACAGGGAATACCGTGACGGTGTCGAGATAACCCAGGAAGAGATATTCGAGTGGGCTGATAAAAACAAAACAACACCGAAAACATCGGCCGTTTCCGTTCCGGACGCCACTGAGTACATCAGGCCTCTGGTGGATGCGGGAGATGAGCTCATCATTTTTACGATCTCTTCAACCATGTCAACGACGGTCAACGTCTTCAACATGGTGGCCGAGGATCTTGAAGCCACAGACAGGATCCACGTCATAGATTCGATGAACCTTTCTACGGGAATAGGGCTTCTTGTCATTGAGGCCGCTGCCATGGCGCAGGAGGGATTTTCTGCCGATGAGATCGTCAAAGAGATAGAGCGGCTGCGCCCGAAAGTCAGGTCGAGCTTTGTCATCGACACGCTCACATACCTCGCAAGGGGCGGCAGATGCTCGAGCGTTGCGGCGCTTACCGGCGGAGTGCTCCGGATACATCCCAAGATCGTCGTAAAAGACGGCAAGATGGAAGTGTCGAAGAAATACCGCGGACAGATAAAGAGTGTTGTTATGGACTACGTCAAGGACATGCATTATGCCCTTCTTGGAGCCAGGAGACAGCGGGTATTCGTGACGCACACGTGCAGTGACCGCCAGCTCGTCGAAGACGTAAAGGCATACCTCGAGGAACTCGGATACTTCGATGAGATATTCGAGACAAAAGCCGGCGGAGTCATCAGTTCACACTGCGGACCCGGTACTCTCGGTGTTCTGTTCATTGAGGGATGATCACAATTTTATATCGACAAAGAATCCTTTGAGATAAGTATCCCCGGGTGTTGTGGCGCTGCCGTCATAACGGCCGGGGTTTTTGTATGTGACCCTGTCGGAATTGCTGTATTCGTTCTCTGAATAGCCTATGTTGGGACGCGGGCGCGTCTTGCCTGCCATCGTGCTGTATGCGTCCAATTTGGGCTTGGGAATGACTATGCCGTCTTCGAGCTCACGACGTCCTATATGGTTAAGGCCGGCGGACCCGTCGGCGGATGTGGCGGGCTGATTGGTTGATGTGGCGGGCTTGGGCTCAAGCTTGCCGGAAAGATGGTCGACCGCATGGAGAAGCTGCTGCCTCTTTTCCTGCTGGGCCGCACTTAATGAAGGCATCTTCTCAAGGTCTGAGAGCTGCTGCTGCCTTGCCTGAAGCTGCCGCTGCAATTCATAGTTCCTGCTGTTGTAAGAGCCCTGGTTCTGACCGTTGTCGAACAGGCCGTATGAATTGATACCCATGCACTAATTTTATCACATACATTGGAAAATGTATATGCAAAAATCTCTTGACATCAGCCCATCTTTCAGATAGAATAGCATAGCAGTATCGGGGTGTGGCTCAGTTTGGCTAGAGCGCTATCTTAGGGAGGTAGAGGCCGCAAGTTCGAATCTTGTCACTCCGATTGGAGATTTTCCAGTAAATACGGGGGTTCCGGGTGATCGGAACCCCCGTTGGTTTACATTTATC
>JAILRP010000054.1 GCA_024698075.1 Lachnospiraceae bacterium | reverse complement strand
CGTCCGTACAGCCTGTTGTATAAGAGCATCTTGGCAACAGATATGACTATGTACGAAAACAGCAGGGGGATCACAGACATGTAATGGCTCCTGTCGGCCTTCCTCTTTCTCATGAAGTATCCCGAAAGCATGAAGAACAGCGGGACTGCCGTGACGAACAGCCACCTCGCGCCTGTCATGACGAACATCTTCGCACCCGCCATCGGCTCATTGTAGTAATCCATGTTCAGATAAAAATGAGCACCGACCACAAAAAAACAGGCAAGTGTTCTTATGAGGTCGGGTCCGCTTTCACGCTGATTTGTATTTACGGTCTTATCCATCGTCCGGTTTTCTTTTCAGTTATTCTTTTCGGTCTCTTCGTAAACCCTGTTCTTAAGAAGGTTCAGCTTATATATGTTTTCTGCGCGCAGACAGAGCTTTTCGGGCGATATGGGCGTTTCGACAAAATCCGCCGCTCCAAGCTCGAGTCCTCTCTTTTCAACAGCGTCATCGCCATCCGAAATGAAAATGATGGGGATCCTTTTTAATGCTCCGCCCTGCTTCCTGATATTGATGACTGTGTCTATCCCGCTCATGCCTTCCATGACGGCCTTTATGATCATGAGGCCCGGCCTGTGCTCTTCGAGATAGGCAAGAAGCTCGCCGCCGCCACTCATCGCGTCCACGGAAAATCCCTTTTCCGTAAGTGCGCTCACCATAAGCTCGCGCTCACTGTCGTCCTCAGTCAGTACAGCGACACGATTTTCGCTCTTCGAGTCCGAATACAGGTCATGAAGCTCCCTGTCGGTGCTCTCGGTCTCGACCTCGAGCCGGACAAACCGGCTGTATTCATTTTCCGACCACGCATTCATGACGCGGTCGGTGACACGGCTTACGTTGTAGTCGTTTATCTCGGGAAGCATCAGGAAAAAATGGGAGTCGCCTATCTGCATCATGATGTCGCTGTTACGGAGAGATTCCTGAAGAAGCTCGCGAAGGCTTACCATTATCTTCTCCTTTTCCGAAACCGACAGGCCGGTATGAGTGAACTTCGCGGAAAACAACATCTTGTACGCGGTCCCGTGATACCTGTCCATGTACCTGATCATGTACCTGTATACGTTTCCGAAAGCCTCTTTGCCCATCCACATGGCATTCTGCGGTATGCTGCGTTCCTCAAGGATCGTTGTCAGCATAGCGAGATTTATATCCGTCGGGATGGCATCGGCAGCCTCATCATCTTCGAGATAAAGCGAGTATCCGTGCTTTCCGTTATTCTTGATCGTATAGAGCGCCCTGTCGCACAGGCGGAACAGCACGTTAAAATCCGTCCCCTGTTCGGGCACAAATGCGGCGCCGAGCGAGGCTCCGAGCGGTATGCTCATATCCTCCCCCATCATCCTGCGGGCTTCGGTCAGAAGATCGCGGTTGATGATCTCGGAGTACTTGGCGATCTCCTTTTCCTCTTTGAGATTTTCCGCAAAGATCAGGAACTCATCCCCGCCTATCCTTCCGAAGGTTGCCGGAAAGTGCATGTTTTCGCGAAGTATGCCGGCGAATGTCTTGAGCACCCTGTCTCCCATGTCGTGCCCGTAAATGTCATTCACGAGCTTGAACGAGTCAAGGTCTATGATCATGAGCGTCCCTTTGCGGCTCCTGCAAAGTCCCGCTATCTGCTCATTCGAGGAATACTTGTTGAGGAATCCCGTAAGCTTGTCTATCGTCGCTTCCTCTTCAAACCTGCGCATCCTGACCTGGGTGTCGAGTATGTTGTCTACGCGGCGCACGAGAACATCGGGATCGAACGGCTTGCGGATGTAGTCGGATACTCCCGCGGCCAAGCCCCTGCTCTCGGTTGAGATGTCTTCATCGGCGGTGAGCATGACGACCGGTGTGGCCGCTGCCGACATATCTTCTTCAAGCTTCCTGAACTTCTCATATGTCTCAAACCCGTCCATTCCGGGCATGTTGATGTCGAGAAGGATAAGGTCCGGCACACCTTTCTGGCTCACATAATCAATGAGAGCCTGACCGGACCTGACCGCGGTCACGCGCATGCCGTTCTTGGACAGTATCTGCCCGGCTATCTTAAGGTTTGTAACGTCATCGTCAACGACTATGATCCATTTTGACATGGGCTTCTCCTTTTGGAAAATCTTACCATAAGCACGGCCTGTAATCAATTATTACAGGTGCTACTGGATATATATGAACTTTGTCCGGCGAAATACGGACATGATCCGAAGAACTGCGGAATATATCATACCTGCGGCGTATATTACAGCCGCTGCGTTCATATTCCTGATGTTTATGATGCACAGCGTGGCGACAAGGATATCTGTCAGGCCCTGGAAGACCTTGAACTTCCATGATCCTCCGTAGCCCGCTGCCTCGCGTGCCCGAAGTATCTCCACGAGTCCCGAGAACGCATGAATGGCAAACAGGTAAAGCAGGATATAGTAATGAGGCACATCGGTCAGCGTTCCGGTCAGTATGCCGAGGTCGAGCATGATGATGCCCGAAAAAAGTATCATCCTTCCTCCGACCATGTAGCGCGCCATCGTGATGTAATAGATCAGGGTGCTTACTCCGCGCATCAGGAAAATGACGGCGAGCAGCACGATGATGAGATAATAGCCTTCAGAAGGCGAGTATATTATGAGGGCGGCCAGCGCTATCATGAAGAGGGCTGAGAGTATTTCCCTTATCTTCCGTATCCTCGTCATCTTTTCCCGGCCTCCCTGCGTTCCACGGCTCTTTCAGCAAGCTTTCCGAGAGCCGGATGTACCGTGATGTTTCCGAGAGCCGGGTGTACCATGATGTTTCCGACAAGCGGTATTCCTGCCTCGCTGATCCGGCTGCACACCATTCCCTTATGCCTCGTCGCTGCCGAAAAAAACCTTCCGAGATATGTGGAGTCCTTTTCGGATCCCGCTGCATTTATGTATCCATCCCGGTATTTATCAAGATCAAAATCCTCTATGTGCTCTCCCGTCAGGGCTTCCCCGAACTCCTTCCAGTCATCGGAGGCTATGAGCTGCCTTCTGCACAGTATGGAACGGATCTTCTCTTCATATGGTGCGATGGCTTCAGGCTCATATGCACCCACTTCAAAAGACGGGATCTCCCCCCGGAGGTATCTCATGGCATGTATCATCTGTCCGAAAGCCTTAAGATAGTCGGACGGATTGTCCTTTACGACCACTCTGTAGTCTGCCCATGCCGGCATGTATCTGTATGTTATGTACGAATAGTCCGGAAGGTGCCCCGCGCGGCCGTGCCCTAAGTTCATCACGGAATGCTCTCCCCTCTGGTACAGGCTGTTCGTGAACTGCCGGCCTTCAATATCGTCCTCTCCCGTCGGCCTGTGCCTGAAGTTTATCTTCTCTTCATGCTCCCCGGCCTCATCACAGACTATCTCGTAAAAATCATCGGTCGTGTTGTTGATGACGAGCGAAGGGGTTCCCGCGAAATAGGCATGCGCCCACGTATCCGCGATGACGTGCATGGCTATCCCAATGGCTTCTTCCCCCTGCCCTTTTGCGTTTTCGACAGTGTCAGAAACAAGCGGCCCGTCAGGCCCGCATATGAGCCGGTACTTGTTCATGTACCTCCTGCTCCCATTCCTTTTGGCGTAAAGGTCACGCGGAAGGAAATGGAATGATGACCATATCCGGGTTATGCTGCAAAGCCCCGCATAATCGGTCAGCGCATCCATAAGCTCGAGCCTGAGCATCGTCGTCGCGGCTTCAGGAGGAGCCGATAAGGCATTCAGAAATGATCTTGAACAAAGGTCCACGAGCTGGGCACCGTAACATATCTTCATGCATTCATCATGCGAAAATCCCGCAAGGGCAGCCGCGCTGTAAGTTGCATAATAGTGAAAATCAGCCTGCATCATGCCCTCCTGCCGTCCTGCCGGCCCGAAGCTTCTTAAGCCTTTCATAGCCGCAGATCATGTTTATGAGTATTCCCATCATCGTAAGCTCGATCATAAGCGACGCGAGTCCGGTATAACTGAATGAATAATTGCCCTTTCCGTCAGTGAAAGCGCCCGGCAGTCCGACAAAATGGAATAAAAGCACCACAGACGCCACGGTGATGAACCGTTTTTTTGTCGTTCTTTCCCTGCTGTACCGAAGGGCACCCACGCCGATATATAAATGCACTATGTTGACTGCAAGGCTTATCAGCGCAAAGCATATGCCGATGATGAAATTTATTACAACGGCGTCAGACGATACCCCGCCAAGCTCCGCAGTAAGGCTGCCCAGGGCCTCTGACCCCATCGAATATATCATGAACACTTTTACCACGCTCCAGAATCCGAAGAGGATATATCCCACCCCGCATCCTCCGATGATATCGAGAAGGCGTCTTTTCTGTATCTCATTGTAAGAGTTGTAACTGTTCTGCATATAAACAAGTATACTCAAAAAATCAGGAAAATAAAATGGGAAAAAGAAACCGGCATGTCTGCCGGTTTCCCAGACTGTAGACAAAGTCAGGGACAATTCCCTGGCTTTGTCTACAGTCTGAAGAGAGGTTTTGACCTCTCTTTTTTTCCCGCGTATTAAACGTGAAATACTTTGAAGAATATCTAAAGTATAGTATAATGTCAGATATCACTTCTCTTTCTTGATGTGATTACTGTAAAAAAGGGAG
>JAILRP010000027.1 GCA_024698075.1 Lachnospiraceae bacterium | reverse complement strand
GTATATTCCGGTGTTCCGTCTTCTCTCTCGCTGTTCAGAACTTCAAGGTACTTCTCTGCCTCTTCTTCCGTAAGAGGTGTTACGCAGAAATAGGCATCATCGGGGATGGCATCGGCCTTCTCCAATGTTGCCGTAACTTTTGCCTTTGAATCCTCATATTTATATTCGCGCTTTACTGCAACGTCCTTGACATTGATCGTAGCTTCGCCGCCATCTACCTCGGCCTTAGCATCGATTTCTTTGTCTCCGTCTGCAAGTACATATGCATTGAAGCTTTCGCCTTCGAGATTATCAATTGTGAGCAACTTAGTATCTGAGGAAAGACCTGTAATGCCTTCCTTAGCATCCTTGCCGTCAACCGTTGCATCGGCTTCGCTTTCAACGAAGAATGCGAACTTCGCCTTATCGGAAAGTCCCTCTGTATTGAATCTGATCTCAACGTTGTCATAGCCTTCGCCCCTAATGGCGCTTATCTCGGAATCATCCGCACCTTTTAAAGTTGTCGCATCGAGTGTTCCTTCAGAAGGCTTGCTCTCAACGTCGATCATCGGATATCCGTCTTCATTATATTTATAGGAAAGGATAACATTATCGGAAGCACTTGCACGCACGGTGAACTCACCGCCTTCGAGGCCTTCGAAGTCATATCTTCCGCCGTTCGTCTTGTCAAGATCTTCGTTGATGACCGGATTGTAGGAAGCGGTTGCAGGTCCGGAGAACTCAATCCTGAACGTATCCTTCTTGGCAAGCTTATCCGTATCAACATAGACTGAGATCTCTTTATAGCCGGATCCCGTTATGCCTGTATCCGAAAGGTTAAGGGTGCCGTTCTTGAGCTCGGGAGCCTCTTCATAGACTTCCTCTTCCTCTGCGGCTTCCTCAGATTCCTGGAAATCCTCGGTTTCCTCAGTCTCCTCAGTCTCCGTATCCTCAGTCTCCGTATCCTCAGCCTCTGCATCCTCAGAAGATGCCTCGACGGATCCGCCGTCTTCTGTTACGGCTTCCTCCTCTTCATCCTCTTCAGGCTCTGCAGTCTCTGCGGCTGCGTCTGAGCCTTCACCGGAAGCATCGTCCGGAACGACTTCGATCTGAAGGCCGTCATCAGCATCCTCTGCCTCAGAAGCCTCACCGAGTGCATCGGTATTGACCACGATGCCGTCTTCGGTAGTGATCTCGGCTGCCATTGTTGAAACGGTAGAGAATCCCGTCTCGAGTACCGTTGCGATGAGCGTTATCATCGCGATAGTAGTCTTGATCCAATTCCTCTTCTTCATAACCATTCTCCTTTTTGTTCCTTCTGCAGTTTCCTCTGCAATCCTTTTCCTGATATATGCATAATATATGGGCATAGGTATAGTATCCCCTTACCCATTCAAATATTAAGACTTTTGCGGGCGGAAAAAAGGTTCATTACAATGTGATTTTAGCAAAAAAATTATCACCAAAATATATTGGTGATAATTGTGCATAATGACGTATATTCTTCAGGAACGCTTATTTTACGGGCTTTTGGCCCCTGTCACGAAAGCTGCTGCCTGTCGTACACTTCGTTTGCAAGCTCGCGTGCCTCGTCGTATTCCATGGGCTTGCCCCAGATGAATCCCTGGATGAAGTCGCAGTCAAGCTCCCTGAGGCACTCGACCTGGCTGTCCTGCTCGACTCCCTCGGCGATGACTTCGGCGTCCATGAGATGGCCCATGTAAATGACTGATTTTACGAAGTCGATGTTCATGTCGTTGCGGACAAGGTTGTCGATCAGCGACTTGTCGATCTTGACAAGGTTTATCGGAAGCTTCATGACCTGCCCGAGGGACGTGTAGCCCGTTCCGAAATCATCGAGCGCGATCATTATCTGGTTGTCACGCAGGAGCTTTATGTTCTCTATCGTATGGCTGCCCTCTTCGGCAAATGAATACTCGGTTATCTCGATCTCAAGGCATTCTGGCGGGAAGTTCACGTCATTGATTATATAAAGGAGCCTGTCCGCAAAGCCGGCCCTTGCTATGTCCTTGGCCGAAATGTTGACGGCAACTGTTATCGTGTTGCCCGATGAGTAGCATATCTCGCGGAATTCCTCCATGGCGCGCCTGATGACAAAGCTGTCGATATCAAGCACAAGGTCGGACATCTCGGCAATGGATATGAACTCCGAGGGCGGGATCCTCTCCCCTCCGGGAACGTTCATGCGAAGGAGCGTCTCAAAGCCGCGGAGCCTCCTGTCGTCGATCGTATACTGGGGCTGGTAGACGAGATAGAACCAGCCGTTCTGAAGGCTTTCCTTCACGAGCCGCTCTATGTAGAGCTGGCGCTCCATGAATGCCTTCATCTCATCATTGAACATGCAGACCTTGCTGCTGCCTGATTTTAACGCATAGTTTACTGCGATGTCGGCATGCTTCATCACCGTATCCGCATCCTCAGCACTGCCGGCGATCTCCGCGAGCCCTGCGGTCGCGGAAAGGTAGCAGTTAGAAGGAACGCCGTCCTTGTTGAGCGTTATTGTCTCTTCGACTGCCTTAATGACATCTTCGGCGATCTTTGTACATTCGGATTTTTCGGGAAGTATCAGGGCAAACTCGGCCCCCTCGGTCTTGTACGCATTTCCCCTTTTTGCAAGGGCATGAGTTATCCTCCCGGCCGTGATCTCAAGGAGCTCATCGCCGTAGCGCCTGCCGAGATTGGCATTTACGGGCCAGAAGCCATCGAGGTGTATGAATGCGACGCAGCCCTTCTCATTGCGGTAGATCATCCTGTTTATGTCACGGTCAAAGCCGTATCTGTTTCGAAGCCCGGTGACCGTATCGGTAACCGCCATCATCCTGCTCCGTCCAATCTGCCGCGATATGAGCGTGATCGCGGTTATGAAGACGACGGCATTGAACAGTCCCGGAACCGTCATGAGGTTATGCGATACAACAGCTGACCTGATGGCACCCGCGACCGAGAGACCGAGGAAGATATATGAGCAGACAAGTCCCTTCTTGTGGTCAATGAGAACCATTATGATGCCGAGAAGGCACAGGACGACCTGGATGCATCCGTTAAGGGATGCGGCAGGAAGCGTCATATCCCCGATTGGAAGCTCAGCCCCTCTCAGCTTAACGGACAGGACCACATTCGTTCCGAGGTCGAGGATGCAGAGCACTATGCATACCCGAAACAGTATTGTGTTGTTGCGAAGTCCGGAAATAACCGTGCTTTTCGTCCGGTCCATGCCGGTTCTCCTTTCCGTCAGTAAAGATAATAGTCCTTAAACACTCCGTGGACAAAAAATCTCTGCTTGTTGGACCCGCTTCCGGAGCACGTCACGAGTGTGACTATGTTTGTGTCGGGATCGCACTTTGCGGTGCACTCCCTGACCGACCGCTTTGTCGCCTCGCGAAGATATGCCCTGTACTCTTTAAAGGTCTTGCAGGTATAGTACATTTTCGAATCCGTCTGGTCAAGATAGTACGAGAAGATCTCGTATCTGTATATGCCTTCGGGCCTGAATACGTAAATATACGGATTTTTGTCATAAACGGCCTTGTTGTTTATATAGTTCTTGAGATGGCCGAACATGGTTCCGTTCTTCATGTTGTGCCCGTAGAAGAACGTATTGCGGCTGGTGAGTGCCGGATCGACCTCGTGGTCCAGAAATACGCATCCGGAGCTGTTCTTCTTCATTTCGAACGTGTGGTGGAGGTAGAACTCGTTGTCAGTCCCCTGCACGACCGGATGGTTGATGTCGGCGCCGGGCGCATACAGCCAGCAAACATAGCTCGCGTTGATCTTCGAGAGTGCATCATGGTCAACGGATATATCCGGAAAATCAGCCCTGTTGTAGTTCCTTGTCAGGACTTTCTTGTCCTCTTCGGGCGCCGCCTCACCCTCTTCCGATGGAGCGGGGGTGCTGCCCTCCTCTTTGGGGGCTTCCTCCGTCGCACCGACGGTCACGTACTGCTCGAGGCCGGCATACTCCTCCTCGGCCTGCCTGTACTCTATGGTGCTCTTTACGAACATCACGGCGGATACCACCACGCCGATGGATGCTATTACAATTATTATGATCCTGCCTTTGGACATTTAGGCTATCCTTCTTTCACGTCCGCATATGTCACGGACGGCTTGATATCGATGATCAGTATACCGTGAATTTGGCCACGGTCTCGGTCACTCTGCCGGAGGAGATAAGGTTGCTGCCTTTTCCGGTGACGACCGCCCTGTATTTTCCGCGTCCGAGTTTGAAGCCTTCGGGAATGACTTTTCCTGACGCATCCAGATAGGTCACATCATAGTCGCTCTGAGGGAGCACCGAGGTTCCGATCCTGACCGTCACATCGGGAAGGGAGACTCCGCCGCTGACATATCTTATCCTCGACGTGCATGATGCCTTTGCCTTTGATATCGGGGCACCGGTTATGGTGAACTGTATCGTCTCGCTAAGGCTTCCGCTATAGTTGCCCTTGCCGATAACAGATACCGTATAAGTTCCCGCATCCCTCGGCATGGTATCCGACCCGTTGATCCTGATCATATAATCTACTCCGGCTTTGAGTTTTTTGTTATTGTGCTTAACGGTAGTGGTGGGCGTTATTGCTTTGCCATTGTATACGTAGGATGCCTTAACGCTCGCAAACTGTGTGTTCCTGTCAAATTCGACCGGCGTGATCTCTATCTGTTTCTCTACAGTTCCGGAATAATCACCCTTGCCGGTTATGCTCACCGTTGCGGTGCCTGCATTGACGTTGTTGTAATATTTTACGCTGTATCCGACCTTGGAAGGTGCATCCTCGGTAAGGACGACTTTCGGCTTGTATGCCTTTCCGGTATATGAAACAGTGTCCGGGCTCTGGACGATGAACCAGTCCGGATTCAGTCCCATCTTAACCTTAAGGCTTAAGATGGCGCTCCGGCCGGCGAAGGTGACCGTGCATTTTACGGATCCCGTGCCGAGCGGCCTGACATTCAGCATTATACGATTTTCCGTAAGGTCAGCCGTAGCTTCCGCGAGTTTTGCATTCGAAACGGTAACAGAAGGAGCATCAAATCTTCCGGATTCGACCGCTTCCTCGGCCGTCATCCCGCCGAGGCTGACTTCTATCGGGAATGAAAGTGTTTCACCGGCCGAAAGCTCCACATTCCTGCTGAGCCGGTTCGACGAATTCTCGGCAAATTCCATTGAACCGATCCCATAAACGGTGACTTTCACGGAATCTGATGTATTTGTCCCTATTGACGCTTCTATGACGGCGTCGCCGGGCTTCAGGGCCTTAACCATCCCGCTGTCGTCAACCGATACGACAGAGGGGGCGCTGCTCGTCCATTTTACATTATAATCCCTGTAGTAGTCTGTGACGCTCAGCTGACGCTCATCACCCTGTTCAAGGACCAGGTCTCCTCCTTCAATGCTGAACTTCTCGGCAGCCTGGCGGTATCTGCTCGTGGCAGTTGAAGGGAACTGAAGCGGAAGTGCATTGGAGTATTCCATTCCGTCGGGATCATGCTCCGAATCATCCGGTATAAGGAAATAGTTCTGGGACGAACGGCTCCCGACATCATTCCAGGTGCTGTCGATGAGATAATACCTGCCATCCGGCATCTTTACGTAATTCCATGCATGTCCCTCTCCGTTGCCGTTGCCGGTTATGTACATATTCCTGATGCCGGCGGCATCAAGGAGATAAGTCATCGCAAGAGCATAGCTTTCGCATACCCCGTATCCTTCGAGAAGTACGCCGTATACCCTGTGGCAGTAATAATACTCTTCGCTGTTGCGCATACTCGTCGAAAGGGATGTTCCGTTATAATTGTAGACACTGTTCGCACAGATCCAGTCGTCAAAATATTTCACGATGCCATATGTGGGATTTCCCGGGTATTTATCATCCGCATATGCATATGCGTTTTCAACGAGGCGGTCGACTTTCCTGCCGACAGATACGTCAAGGCCTGCGCTGTGGTATTCGGATTTTGCAACGGTTACGGTGTTTGTAAACAAGCCCGATGAGTAGTCATAGGTTAATGAAGCGCTCCATCCGCCATCCGTGCCCTTTGATGTCCATCCGAAGCTGCTCGGATATGTAAGCTCCAGTGCGGACAGGACCGTCGAAATGGTCTGTGCGACACCGTTATCAAATTCCTTCCTGTTCTTAAACGCAAACCCGGTCTTATTATTATTGACCATGGCTTTCTTGGCAACGTCGTAAACGGACTTTCCGTCGGTTCCGAGCCTGTTGCGGAAATAATCCAGCTCGCTCTCTCCGAAAAGCGAGTCCAGGTCGATGATGCTGTCACCGATGACCTCACCTATCGGTTCTTCAAGCCTATTCCCAAGGACGATGTTCTCCGGCGTAAATCCGGTGAAATCATCATATAACGCAAAGCCATCATTGTATTCTGCAGGCGCTTCTTCCGTCACATATCCCGTCACATATTCCGAAGGCTCGTACTCATACTCCTCGGGCTCGCTGTCCTCGGCGGGCTCAGGTTCAGGAAGGGGAGGTCGGTCATATTCCGCATCTTCATACGCGGGCTCTTCCGGATCTTCGGTCAGGTCGGCATCCTCTTCGTCATCATGCTCCGGCAGGACTGCTTCTTCAAACAGATCATAGACTTCCTCTTCGCTGAGAACCTCAGGAGGAACATCCGTATCAAAATGATCGCCGGTGCATGCTGCGATATTGCGCACGAAAAACGAAAGCCTGATGTTTCCGAGGCTGTCAACGGAAATGACGGCATCTTTGCTGCCATCCATTTCGGCTACCGCCGCCGCCTCATCACATAATGCCGTATATGCCCTGACCTGGTCGGGATTGAAATGCCTGACAGTCCGCTTGGACAGATAGATTACGTGCTCGTGCCTGCATCCGTCGCTTCCGTATGAGACCATCTCGGACTCGGGAACGCTCCGGTCATTCTGGATGTCATAAGACCCGGCAAAGGAATCGGATTCCGCCTCGGCCTCAACAATGTCTGTCTCCGCATGCTCCGCGCCACGGACTTCATATGCCGAAACGGGGATCAAAGATGCCGCCAATGCCCCTGTCAATATAACGGCGATCCCAAAGCGAAGCAGAGTACCAGTCCTCTTCATTATATTCATATTCCTCTCTTTTGTGATTTATGGTCCGGCAGATAAGCAGACCACTTAAGATTTTATCACAACGTGAGTCCGAATTCAATTATGTTCATTCACATTATATTGCGGATTTTGAGGCCTTATACGTCGTATGACCGCAATATATGTCCGGCTCCGGGAATAAAAATGGCCCAGGGGGACGGAGTCAGTGGGCCATTTTCTGAATAATGGACCGCTGACTCCGTCCCCCCGGGCCATCTTGGGCTGCCCGTGGGCTGTTTAGGTCAGGCGTTGACTATCTGACCGAAATCAGGCTTGAGCGATGCGCCTCCGATGAGGCCGCCGTCGATATTGTCCTTGGAAAGGAGCTCTGCGGCGTTGCCTGCGTTCATGGAGCCGCCGTACTGTATGCGTACTGCGTCTGCCGTAGCGGCATCATACATTGATGCGATGATCTCGCGGATCATCTTGCATACTTCCTCGGCCTGGTCTGCTGTAGCTGTCTCGCCGGTGCCGATCGCCCAAATGGGCTCGTATGCGATGACAAGGTTCTTGACCTGGTCTGCCGTGATGCCGTCAAGATCCCACTTGATCTGGCGTGCGATCCACTCCTTATAGGTCCCTGCCTTCCTGAGCGCGAGTGACTCGCCGCAGCACAGGATGGGCTTGAGGCCTGATGCGAATGCCTTCTTAACCTTTGCATTGATGAGGATGTCGTTCTCACCGAAGATATCCCTTCTCTCGGAATGTCCGATGATGATGTACTCGGCACCTGCATCCTTGAGCATCGGGGCTGAGATCTCGCCCGTGAACGCACCCTTGTCTTCGATATAGAAGTTCTGTGCGCCGACCTTTACGTTTGAGCCCTTTACGGCCTCAGCAACGGTAACGATGTCAATCGCGGGCACACAGTATACCACGTCAACGTCATCGTTCTTCACAAGGTCCCTCAGTGTATTGCAAAGTTCTACTGCTTCTGCCGGTGTCTTGTTCATCTTCCAGTTTCCGGCTATTATACGTCTTCTTGCCATTTTATATTTCCTCCTAAACTACATAGGTGCAGCAAGGGATCCGTCTGCTTCGCAGACACCTTGCAGCATATTATATGTCGCTCGCCCATTAGAATCGACTGCGTCGATGAGGGCTCGCGGTGCAGCAAGGGATCCGTCTGCTTCGCAGATACCTTGCAGCATATTACTTATCATCTGCTGCGTATACGCCCGGAAGCTCCTTGCCTTCGAGGAACTCAAGCGATGCGCCGCCGCCTGTCGAGATATGGCTCATCTTGTCTGCAAATCCGAGCTGGTTGCAGGCTGCCGCGGAATCACCGCCGCCGATGATCGTCGTTGCATCTGTCTCAGCAAGAGCCTTGGCTACAGCGATAGTGCCCTTTGCAAGGGTGGGATTTTCGAACACGCCCATAGGTCCGTTCCAGACAACCGTCTTGGCTTCCTTTGCGGCGTTTGCGAAAAGCTCCTGTGTCTTCGGTCCGATGTCGAGGCCTTCCATGTCAGCGGGGATCTTGTCGGAATCAACGTATGTAACGTCGATGGGGCCGTCAATGGGATCCGGGAATGAAGCAGCAACGCCCGTGTCAACGGGAAGAAGAAGCTTCTTGCCGAGTTTGTCGGCCTTTGCCATCATTTCCTTGCAGTAGTCGATCTTCTCGTTGTCAACGAGTGACTTGCCGATCTCATATCCTTTTGCCTTGAGGAATGTGAATGCCATTCCGCCGCCGATGATGAGCGTGTCGGCCTTCTCGAGAAGGTTGTCGATGACCTTGAGCTTGTCGGCAACCTTTGCGCCGCCGAGGATAGCTACGAAAGGACGTACGGGATTTTCAACGGCGTTGCCGAGAAAATCGATCTCTTTCTGCATAAGGTATCCGACTGCGTTTACTCCGCCCTTCTGGGAGATGTACTTTGTTACGACTGCAACCGATGCATGTGCCCTGTGGGCCGATCCGAATGCGTCACATACATAATCGTCAGCAAGGTCTGCAAGCTCTTTTGCAAAAGCTTCACCCGCATCCTCGGGCTTCGTCTCTTCCTTGCCGCGGAAACGCGTGTTCTGAAGAAGAACCACATCGCCGTCCTTCATGTTCGCAACCGCCTCTGTTGCAGCTGCGCCTGTTACGTTATAATCGGCAACAAATACGACTTCCTTGCCGAGCTTTTCCGAAAGTGCCTTTGCAACAGGTGCAAGGCTCTCCTTCTCGTTGGGGCCTTCCTTGACCTTGCCCAGATGTGAGCAGAGGATGACTTTCGCTCCGTCACCGATCAGCTTGTTGATAGTGGGAAGAGCCGCCTTGATACGTGTATCATCCGTGATCTTGCCGTCCTTTAAGGGAACGTTGAAGTCACATCTTACGAGTACTCTCTTGCCGCTTGCGTTAAAATCGTCAACGCTCTTTTTGTTAAGTGCCATGATTTTTCCTCCATTATAAAATTTCATGTGGCATAGGTGTGTCAAAGGGACAGTCCCCCTGACACATCGGTTGGATGTGTCAGGGGGACTGTCCCTTTGACACACCTTTTACTGACAAAAAAGGCCCGGCCCAAAACGGACCGGGCCTTAGATTCATAAGCCGGTTATCTTCCGATTACTTAAGAAGGCTTCCGAAGTGCTTGATCGTACGAACCATCTGGCTTGTGTATGAGTTCTCATTGTCATACCATGAAACAACCTGAACCTGTGTTGTGCCGTTGTCAAGAGGCAGAACCATTGTCTGGGTTGCATCAAAGAGTGAGCCGTATGTCATTCCGATGATATCGCTTGATACGATCTCGTCTGTGTTGTAGCCGAAGCTCTCGTTTGAAGCAGCCTTCATAGCGTCGTTGATCTGTTCCTTCGTTACGTTACCCTCTACAACAGCCGTAAGGATCGTGGTTGAACCTGTAGGGGTGGGAACACGCTGTGCAGCGCCGATGAGCTTTCCGTTGAGCTCAGGGATAACAAGGCCGATAGCCTTTGCAGCACCCGTTGAGTTGGGAACGATATTGACTGCAGCCGCACGTGAACGTCTCTTGTCGCCCTTCCTCTGAGGTCCGTCAAGAGTCATCTGGTCACCTGTGTAAGCGTGGATCGTGCACATGATACCTGACTTGATGGGTGCGCAGTCATTAAGAGCCTTAGCCATGGGAGCAAGGCAGTTTGTCGTACATGATGCAGCTGAGATGATCTTGTCCTCAGCCGTAAGTGACTGATGGTTAACATTGTAAACGATGGTAGGAAGGTCATTTCCTGCAGGAGCAGAGATGATAACGTGCTTAGCACCTGCATCGATATGAGCCTGAGCCTTATCCTTGCTTGTGTAGAAACCTGTGCACTCAAGAACAACGTCTACTCCGAGTTGTCCCCAGGGAAGGTTCTTAGCATCTGCTTCCTTGTAGATCGTGATCTTCTTGCCGTCAACAGAGATTGAATCCTCTCCGAATGTAACCTTGTCGCAAAGAGCATAACGTCCCTGTGTGCTGTCATACTTAAGAAGATGAGCAAGCATCTCAGGTGATGTAAGATCGTTGATAGCTACGATCTCAAATCCTTCTGCTCCGAACATCTGTCTGAATGCAAGACGTCCGATACGTCCAAAACCATTGATTGCAACTTTTACTGCCATGTTTGATTCCTCCTGACATATAAAGATATTGTGATGTGGCACTTATGTGCCCGAATAACCAACACACCTATTTTACACATAGATATATGAAAATACAACAATTAATTTCAAAGCTTTTCTTCTATTTTATATTGTTGCCTCATTAAAAAATTGCTATACTTACTGTCATGATACGTTCAGACATACATACACACACATCATATTCATCTGACTGCGATACCCCTATGGAGGCCCTCATTGAGGAGGCCATAAGGCACAGGCTTGATATCCTGTGCTTCACCGAGCACATGGACATGGACTATCCTTCGGATCCCGCCAAGGAGACTGATGGGAGGCCGGAATTCCTTCTCGACACGGACAGCTACCGGGAAGGGTTCCTTAAAATGAAGGAAAAATACGAAGGAAAGATCACTCTCCTTTTCGGAGTCGAGCTCGGCCTCCAGCCGCATCTTGCGGCGTGGTCCGAGGATTATGCCGCCAACCATGATTTTGACTTCATCATAGGCTCCGTCCATACCATCGGCCATATGGATCCGTATTACCCGTCCTTCTTCGAAGGAAGGAGCGAAAAGGAGGCATATGTCTCCTACTTTGAGGAAGCGCTCCTGGACATACGGTCCTTCTCGGGCTTCAATACCCTCGGCCACCTTGACTATGTCGTAAGGTACGGCCCCAACCGGAACAGATATTTCTCATACAGGGAATATGCGGACTACATCGATCCGATACTGGAACACATAATACAAAAAGACATAGCACTCGAGGTGAATTCCGCCGGATACAGAAAAGGACTCGGCGGTCCGAATCCATGCAGGGATATCATATTGCGTTATAAGGAAATGGGTGGGGAGCTTGTCACGGTCGGAAGCGATGCACATACGCTGCAGTCATTATGCAGCGATTTTGGCCGTGTGGAAGAACTCCTTCTTGAATGCGGCATTAAATATCACGCGGTATTTATAGGCAGGCGGCCCCGGCTCTATCCTCTCGGATGAGCCTTTGCGTACACTTCCCTGATCTTGTTGTGGTTCATCGTGGCATATATCTGCGTCGTGGAAATGTCGGAGTGTCCGAGCATCTCCTGGACCGCACGCAGGTCGGCACCGTTCTCGACCAGATGTGCCGCAAATGAATGGCGGAGCGTGTGCGGTGTAATATCAGTTGTTATTTTTGCCTTTTTGGCATAGTATTTGATGAGCTTCCAGAATCCCTGGCGGCTCATTTTCTGTCCGGAGCAGTTAGCGAAGAGCACCTTAGACGACTGGTCCTCGACTATGGCTGCCCTGCCGCCGTCAAGATATCTCGTGAGCGCATGCTTTGCCTCGCGTCCGAACGGGATGACCCTCTCCTTTGAGGCATCTTTGCAGGTGATATAGCACATCTGCATGTTAACGTCAGAGATCTCAAGGTTCATAAGTTCCGAGACCCTGATCCCGGTCGCATACAGAAGCTCGAGCATGGCCTTGTCCCTGATCTCCTTCGGGCTGTCACCCTTAGGCTGCTCAAGAAGCCTCGTGACCTCATCCATCGTCAGTATCTCAGGCATCTTCTTCTCTATCTTCGGAGCCTTCAGAACCCCGGTGGGGTCCTTTGCTATAAGGCCCTCATTTGCACAGTAATGGAAGAACGCCTTTGCCGACGCGACCGACCTTGATACGGTTGCCGCGGCGAAACCGCTCTCATTGAGATGCTCCACATATTTTGCAAGAACATCCTCGGTTACATCCCCAAGCTCTTTGATGCCTTCGGAGCTGAAATAGTCCTGCATCTTGCTCAGGTCTCTCTTATATGATAGTTCCGTGTTCAGGGATTTTTTCTTTACGTTATGTAAATAAGTTATGAATCCTTGAATTGCTTGTTCCATAAAAAAAATCTGCCTCTTTCTACGATTCGGCAATCTCGCAAAAATTGCGCTACGCGATTTATTATAAGCAGATTTTCAGATAAAATCAACCTTAAAATTCCTTGATTTTATCGCATTTATGAGGATTTTGGGTACTTGACACAACATATCGCTAAACAGCTTTTGGAGCCTTACTATATGTTGTGAAAAGTTTACAATAAAAATTTTACATAATATGACATAATGGCTGCTATCGTCTTGGCATCGACGATCTTCCCGGAAAGGACCATGTCCCTCAATTCTTCGGGCGTATGAACCGATACATCGATGAATTCGTCATCATCAAGGTGCTGCTCGGTCTTTGTAAGATTCCGGGCAACATATATGTCGATCTTCTCATTGCAGAATGCGACGGTCGTATACAGGCTAAGCAGAAAATCCATGTCCGCCATGTCGGCGTGGTAGCCGGTCTCCTCCTCAAGCTCGCGGTTTGCGGCAGTCTTCGTAGGCTCGTCGGCACCGTTTAAGCCGCCCGCCGGTATCTCGAGCGTATAGGAGTCAATCGCGTTCCTGTACTGCCTGACCATCACTATCCTGCCGTCAGAAAGAACGGGGACGACGGCGGCCGCTCCCTTATGCTTTATGAAGTCGAAATTCTCCTCACTGCCGTCGGGAAGCTGCATCCGGTCCTGATAAATGTCCACGATGGCGCCGTTATGTATGAGCTTGCGCCCAATGCGCTCAGGCCTCTTCTCCATTTTTCTCCTCTATGATCTTCTGCACGCTCGCAAGCTTAACGCAGAGCGTGAACACGTCAAGCGCCTTATCAAGCTCGCCTATCGGCGGGAAGGTCGGCGCGATCCTGATGTTGGAATCCTTCGGGTCCTTCTTGTACGGGTATGTGGCGCCCGCTCCGGTCATCGTGACGCCGGCGTCCTTGCACATGCCGACAACTGTCTTGGCACATCCGTCAAGGGTATTGAAAGAGACAAAATAGCCGCCAACAGGATTGGACCACGTTCCTATCCCGAGCCCGCCGAGCTCGTCTTCGAGCCTCTTCTGTACGAGCTCAAATTTGGGACGCAGTATCGCCGCATGCTTCTTCATGTGCTCGCGCATTCCGTCCGCATTTTTGAAGTAGCGCACGTGGCGGAGCTGGTTCAGCTTGTCGGGTCCTATCGTCTGTATCGTGATAACGCTCTTGATATAGTCAAGGTTGCGCTTGCTGGCGCCGAGCGCAGCAAGGCCGCTTCCGGGGAAAGTGACTTTCGATGTCGAGCAGAACTTGTATACCATGTCGGGATTGCCGGCCTCGGCACATGCCCCGATTATCTCGATGAGCTTGTCCTGCCTGTCATCATACAGATGATGGATGCAGTAGGCATTGTCCCAGAATATGCGAAAATCCTCCGCGGCGGGATGAAGATTGGCAAACCTTCTTACCGTTTCGTCCGAATATGTGATGCCGCCGGGATTGGAGTATTTCGGGACGCACCATATGCCCTTAACCGCCGGATCGCTATTGACGTATTTCTCAACTAGGTCCATGTCAGGGCCTTCGTCCGTCATCGGGATGTTTATCATCTCTATGCCGAACTGCTCTGTTATCGCGAAGTGTCTGTCATAGCCGGGAACCGGGCAGAGGAACTTTACTCGGTCAAGCCTGCACCACGGCGTGCTTCCGCATACACCGAGTATCATCGAGCGGGCAACCGTGTCATACATCACGTTCAGGCTCGAATTTCCGAAGACGATGACGTTTTCGTCGCTTATCTCCATCATCTCGCCCATGAGCCTCCTGGCCTCGTGGATGCCGGTAAGCTCACCGTAATTGCGGCAGTCCTTGCCCTCCTCGGAGATGAATGACGAATCCGGGTACAGTATCCCGAAAAAGTCAGCCTCCATGTCGAGCTGCTCCGCGGAAGGAAGCCCGCGCGCCATGTTGAGCTTCAGCCCCCTCGCCTTCATGTCCTCATACTGAAGGAAGAGCTTCTGCTCAAGCTCGGTCAGTTCTGTCCTTGTAAGTTCGCTGTATGGTTTCATTGGCTCCACGCTCCGTTTTTTTTGAGAGATATTATATAGTATGGACTGAAGTTGTACAAGATGCCTTTAAAAAAATTGAGATATGTGTTGCCGCTCGATATCTAATATGTTATATTAGATGTAGTAATCATTCTAATCATTTGCACGTTATGAAGCGGAGGGGCATAAATGGGAACAGCAGTATCAGGACTTAAGAAACCAAGGACAAAGCTTGCGGACAGGATCCTGCCCGATTATACGAAGGGCGAGGAAGTGTTCAACATGGTAAGCCACATAGTCGGAGGCGCGCTCGGGATAGCGGCTCTAGTGCTGTGTGTCATAAAGTCGGCATTAAACCACGATCCGTGGGGAGTCGTCTCCTCTTCGATCTACGGCGCATCTCTGATCATACTCTACACGATGAGCAGCGTCTATCACGGCCTCCGCCCGAACATGGGGAAGAAAGTCATGCAGGTCATAGACCACTGCACGATCTATTTTCTGATCGGAGGGACTTACACACCCATCCTTCTCGCGGGGATACGCAGGACGCACCCGGGCTGGGCATGGACCGTCTTCGGGCTCGTATGGGGATTTTCGGCGGCAGCCTCGGTATTCACGGCCATCGACCACAACAAATACCAGCGCCTCTCAATGATATGCTACATAGCCATCGGCTGGTGCATCGTGATAGCCGCAAAGCCCACCGTTGAGGCGATCGGATGGACCGCGATCCTGTGGATACTCGGCGGCGGCGTTGCATATACGATAGGAGCCGTCCTCTACGCCCTCGGCAAAAAAAGAGGAAAACGGTACATGCACTCCGTCTTCCATCTTTTTGTGCTGCTCGGCAGCATACTTCAGTTTATCGCTATATATTTCTACGTATTATAGTCTGTCAGGACGAACGTCCTGACCAAGAGCGGAGTATATCCAAAAATATACCTCATAATTACAGCAGCAGCTCACACCTGATATCCCTTGGCAGGAGCCCCTGGAAAAAATCACCGTCCACGGGGCTTCCGACCACGCTTCCGTAATGCGTCGGTATCACGACCCGCGGATGTATCATCTTAGTGTAGAGTGCGGCGGCATTCGCATCCATCGTATAAGTTCCGCCGATCGGCAGGAACGCCACATCGCATCTTATGTCCCTGATCTCGGGAACGGCATCGGTATCCCCCGCAACGTAATATTTTTCCGCATCCATCGACACAAGGTAGCCGACCCATCCGCTTCTTTTGATATGGAAAGGCTTTCCCTGGTTGTAGGCGGGGTACACTTCCACCATGAGGCGCGCGATCTCACGCTTCTCTCCCGGTGTGACCGTTGATATATGGCTGCTCGGTATCGTGGTAATGTTGCCGAGAAGATGCAGCATCGTCTGCGGAACAACGAGATATCCGTCATACTTTATGACCTTGCGGATGTCCTCCGGCGAAAAATGGTCGTAATGCTCATGTGTGATGAATACGTAATCACCGTCATGAGGCTCGCCCTCAATCTGCCAGGGGTCAAAATAGAGGGTCTTCGAACCCCTGATGCGGATGCTGCTCTGCACGTTTACGGCAATGTTTACAGGCATCCTATCGCTCCCTTTATCGCTTCAAGCAGTTCCGGATAATCCTCATACGCCGGAATGTCCGGATAGTCCTTCTTTATAGCGTCGGTGGTCCTGAAAAGGAATCCGTTCTTTCCGGCCTGTATCATGGCCAGGTCGTTGAAGCTGTCTCCCCCGGCTATAGTTTCAAACCCTATGGACTGAAGCGCCTTCACTGTCGTAAGCTTCGACTGCGCACACCTCATCCTATACCCGGTTATCATCCCGTCAGGCGCCACCTCGAGCGTGTTGCAGAAAAGCGTCGGCCATCCGAGCTTCTTCATCAGCGGGGATGCAAACTGCTCAAATGTGTCGCTTATGATAACGACCTGCGTGAGGCTTCTGAGCTCATCGAGAAAATCCTTTGCGCCCGGAAGCGGGTCGATCTTCGAGATCGTCTCCCTGATCTCCTTAAGGCCCAGTCCATGCTCACGCAATATAGAGAGCCTCCATTTCATCAGCTTGTCATAATCGGGCTCATCCCTTGTTGTCCGGCGAAGCTCGGGTATTTGGCTCGCCTCGGAAAATGCTATCCATATCTCAGGCACCAGAACGCCTTCAAGATCAAGACAGACTATGTTCATAATGTCCCTCCCGGAAAATAGTTTACATAATGTTACCACAGGTTTTCGGAAAATGTCAAATCAGGGGTTATTTTGTGTACTGGAAATGCTGGTAATCCTTGGAATTTTTCCACGAACCTCCCCACGTAAAGCCCTCTTCTGTAAAAAGCTCATAGGCAAGGTCGTCCTTATCGATCTTGTACATGAAGTCTGCAGTACGGTCGGCATAGGCTTCTGAGCCCGGCGGCTCAATGACGGTCTCGCCGTCGATCTTGCGGATATAGGGATTGTAGAAAGGATTGAGGTCGACCGCCATCCCGAGAGCATGTTTCGAAAGGCTTCCGGTCCCGGAAACATAGCGGAAATTAAAGCAGGATGTGTTGTTGTCGTCCATCGACGCATCATCATCCGCTCCGTATTCATCGATGAGCACCATGCGCTCTATCGGATAGTCGGCATCATAAAGCTTTCTGAATATATTTATGAGCTTATCGGCGATGGCAAAATTGCACACCATCTCGCCCTCATGGGCAGCACCTTCGGCATCCTTGTAAAGAAGATGAATATATCTCAGGTCCTCCCTCTTCGTCGTGCACTCCGGCGGAAAGCTCTTCCCTTCCATCCTCGCGAATATCTCATCACTTATCTCCTCGGCATAAAATGAATCCTCGGGGACAGGGACCATAACATCCCCATCTCCCGGAGTTCCATCCGTTTTGCCTGCATCTGCGGATATGTCCTCCGCATTATCTTTTGCACCGGTATTGCTGCTGTCTGTACTGTCCCCGGGGTCTGCTTTTCTTTCTGATGCGCCGCCCGTCATGTCCTCAACCACTATCCCGGACGTCAGGGAGCCCTCATCATCGGAGCCGTCCGCAGAATGACCGGCGGCTTCTGCCTGCCCGGTGCCCTTTATTTCCGAAGGTCCTGCGCATCCGCAGGCAGCAGACACAATAAGCGCTGCCGCAAAAACAGTGCATATCCATATGAATATATTCCCAAATGTCATGATCTTCGTCCGCATAAAGTCATTATAGCATACCCTGCGGACAAAAAAGTGTTGTAATTGCCGCCGGTTTGATATATCATCTGTTTATGTGACAGGGGAGAAAACGTTACCAGGAGGTTTTGGAAAATGAAGAAATTTACTAAGATCATCGCACTTGCAGCAGCACTCACGATGCTCCTTGCAGTACCCGTTTCGGCCAGAGAGGTAAGCTTTGCGGCGGACAATACCGACCAATTCCTCAAGCTCCTCAATGAGAACACCGCAAGGGTAAACGGTGCTCTTGCTGATTTTATCAAGGTTCAGGCCGGTCCTAATGCAGATGCTGCCATTGCAAAGCAGACTCTGATCGTTGCGAACGACCTTGCAAAGGTTAACAAGGAATGCTGCGAGAACCATATCAACTGCCTTTCACAGAAGGTTTATAACGCAAAAGTCCTTGAAGGGACAAGGCTTTCACAGCTCAACTGGTTCAAATCGCTTTACACGATGAGCCCCACATGGGCACCCCAGCTTGCATTCGCACAGGCTGAATATGACAAGGCTGTTGCATGCCGCATAACGGCCGAGAACAATCTTGCGTCAGCAAAGATCAGGCTCGCCCAGTATATGTAATATATCTGACTGTATGTATTTACTGCAGGGCCGGCTGGTGCCGGTCCTGATTTTTTTTAAGCCACGGATCCATTTAATATCATCCGGCAGCAAAGCCCCATCCGGCAGCGGCTTCGGCAGTTTATCCATGAGGTGGAACATGAGCGATATTTATATCACCGGACACAAAAATCCCGATCTTGACAGCGTCTGCAGCGCATACGGCTATGCAGTGCTCATGAACCTGCAGGATCCCGAGAACAACTACATTCCGGTAAGGTGCGGACACTTAAGCTCGAGCGTCAGAAAGATACTCGAGTCCCTCGACATCGACATACCGGAATATAAACGTGACATCTATCCGAAAGTCAGGGACGTTATGATGCACTCCGACAGAAAGATAGATGCCAATGACCTGCTTACCGATGCGGCCGCTCACTACAGTGATAAGACTCCGAGTGCACTGCCAGTCTATGATAAGGACACTTTCTACGGCCTGCTCGCGGTCGATGACATAGCCCGCTGGACAATGCACGAGCTTGCCAAGGGAAGCATGATCACTTCTATACCGAAAGTCCGCGACATCATGTCCGAACAGGGCACTCCGATCGATGCCGGTGAGCTTTTCGAGGATGCCAGAAACCTTCTGCAGCAGTCCAAGAAAAGGGGACTTGCCGTATATGACGAAAACGGTTATGCGGGATATGTCACGAGAAGATGTTTCCTGAAATGCCCTAAGAACAAAGTCATTCTCGTTGACCACAACGAATCGCGCCAGAGCATCCGCGGCATAGAGACCGCCGAGATAGTCGGCATAGTCGACCATCACAGGCTTGATGCGGTAAGGACCGCACAGCCCATATTCATCGATGCGGAACCGCTCGGAAGCACCTGCACGATCGTATACCAGCTTTATCTTCGGAACAACCGGACTCCTGATCCCGTCACCGCAAAAGTGCTGCTGACAGGCCTCATATCGGATACCCTGATCTTAAAGAGCCCTACCGCAACCGGTGTGGATGCCGTCGCCGCCCATGTGCTCGCATCCATAGCAGGCGTCGACATGGAGAAATTCGGGCTCGAGATGTTCTCAAAAGTTGAAGGGCTCGGGGAGCTCGATCCCGAGAGCGCCATCTCCTCTGATTTTAAATCATATAAGGAAAAAGGCGTCAGCATAGGCATCGGCCAGTGTGAAGTGACGCAGCTTAACGACCTCAACGATTACGCAGATACATACGCTTCCTGCCTTGAGACCGTAAGGACGAAGAACGGCCTTGACTGGGCGGTTCTTATGATAACTGACGTTATTCATGAATGTTCCGTCCTGATGTGCACAGACTACAAGGCCGTCAGGTATCTTCCCTATAAACAGATAGGAAAGGGCCTCTTCGACATGCCCGGCGTCATGAGCCGAAAAAAACAGCTCCTGCCCGAGATACTGCATGCGGTCGGTGAGTGAGCATATGATTTTTGCATAAGAAAAAGGCGTGAAATGTCACGCCTTGATCTTTTTTGGTTTACTTTGCGTAATCGGTCACGCGGCTCTCTCTTATGACGCTCACCTTTATCTGGCCCGGATACTCAAGCTCTGCTTCTATCTGCTTGCTGATATCCCTTGCCAGGAGCACCATGTCTGAATCGTTGACCTGCTCGGGAACAACCATTACGCGGATCTCCCTACCTGCCTGAATGGCAAAAGATTTGTCGACTCCCTTGAAGCCGTTCGTAATATCTTCCAACTGCTGTAATCTGTTAGTATAAGTCTCAAGTGTTTCTCTTCTTGCCCCGGGACGTGCCGCGCTTATCGCATCGGCCGCCTGTACGAGACACGCGATCAGTGACTGGGGCTCAACATCGCCGTGGTGCGATTCGACCGAATTGATAACGATCGCCGACTCTTTATATTTCTTACAGAGTTCAACACCAAGCTGAATATGTGTGCCTTCCATTTCATGATCGACTGCTTTTCCGATATCATGCAGAAGTCCCGCACGCTTTGCCATACGGACATCCACCCCGACTTCCTGTGCGAGGAGCCCCGCAAGGAGCGATACCTCTATGGAATGCTTGAGGGCGTTCTGGCCGTAGCTCGTCCTGAACTTCATGCGTCCTAGAAGTTTGATGAGTTCGGGATGCACGCCATGCACTCCCGCCTCGAGCACCGCTGCCTCACCGGCTTCGCGTATGCCGTTCTCGACTTCCTTTTCAGCCTTTTCGACCATTTCCTCTATCCTTGACGGATGTATCCTTCCGTCAACGATGAGTTTTTCAAGAGCGATCCTGGCGACCTCTCTTCTGATCGGATCGAAGCCTGACAGCACTACCGCTTCGGGTGTGTCATCAACGATGAGGTCTATGCCCGTCATCGTCTCGAGGGTTCTGATGTTCCTTCCCTCACGGCCGATGATGCGGCCCTTCATCTCATCACTCGGAAGCTGTACTACCGAGATCGTTGATTCTGCGACGTGGTCGACCGCACATCTCTGTATCGCGTTGACCACATACTCCCTGGCTTTCTTGCCGGCTTCTTCCTTGACCCGCATATCCATCTCTTTGATCTTCAATGCGGTCTCATGCTTTACTTCTTCTTCAACGACTTTTAACAGATACTCTTTTGCCTGTTCAGAGGTTAAACCTGAAATCCTTTCAAGTTCCCGTGTTCTTTGCTCACCGAGTTTGTTTACTTCTTCCTTTTTCTTTGCCAGCGAATCTTCCCTTGCAGCAAGCGACTGCTCGCGGCGCTCCAGTGTCTCGAGCTTCTTGTCAACGTTTTCTTCCTTCTGTTGAAGTCTTCTCTCGTTCCTAGATAGCTCTGCCCTGCGCTCCTTCGTCTCCTTCTCGAGCTCGTTCTTGGTCCTTATCGACTCTTCCTTGATCTCGAGCAGGCTCTCACGCTTCTTGGTCTCCGCGGTCTTCAGCGCATCATCGATTATCTCGCGCGCCTTCTGCTCGGCATTTCCGATCTTACCTTCTGCCGCACGGCTGCGGGCGTTGTAACCGATCTTATATGCCGCAAAGCTTGCTGCCGCAATGAGAACCACACCGGCAATAATAAGAGCTAATTGCACAGTTTACCTCCTTATAAGATTGTCATGGTACATATTTATATTGTATACACTATATAACAATACAACTATTAAATAATAAACACTCGTCCAAGTTATGTCAAGTGATTTTGCTTGCGGCTGATTTGCTTTGCGGCATGCCTTACCTGGCCGCGGTGATCGCAAACGTGCCCGCCGCAGAGCCCCCGTAGACGCCTATGCCTTTAATGATGACTTTTCCGGAGCCTTTCTTGCTGTTGTTCTCATATCTCGCTATGTAAAAATCACCCGCTCCGAGTTCCTTCTCGGCCCCGTCTGTCTTTAAAGTGACTCTGATGTCGGCTTTTCCGGGACATACAGGCCTGCCCGTATAATTCTGTGGAGTGACCGTCACCTTTGCCTTCGAGATATCGTAACCGTATACCCTGTAGAGGCCGCTGACTTCTCCTTCGTAATTGCCGGAGCCTTTAGCCGTGACAGCGAGCACGGTTCCGGGTTTTAATATGTCATTCTTCCGAACCTGGACGCCCTTCTTCCGAAGGCTTCCGTCCGAAAGCAGCGTGTCAGCCCCATATGTTACGGAAACATCTTTTGAATAGTCGCTTCCGGCAGAGAGCTTCACTCCGTTCGTATCGATTATGGCAAAGCTCGTTCCGAAGCTTCCGGGTTTGCCGTCAGCCTGCCTGTCGGCGGCAGAAAGCGTTGCTTCCCCTATATTCTTCTTCGTGACCGCAAAGGTCCTCTCCGCCTTGCCCTTGAAGCTTCCCTTAAAGGTTATCACTGCTTTGGGCGGTTTTTTCCCGTTCACGGCATTATCCGAATATTTGACGGTATAATGCACTCCTTCAGCCAGCGTGGTCTCATCCCCTGTCTTCGCGGTAAACTTCACGGCAATCTTCGGACATGCCCCACCCTTTTCATATGGCACGATGCCCGGAACGGTTATTGAAACACGGCTTCCAGGATCCCTGTCGTTATGAACGTACTGCAAGATGCCAAATGTCTTTCTGAGGCTTCCCGCATATTTTCCCTTTCCGGTAAAGATGACAGATGCATTTCCGGCCTCTGTGTTCTTTTCATACGAAACATCATAGTCTGTTCCAAGCACGAGCGTCTCACCGTTATAGGTGAGCTTAACCCCGAGATCATCCGTTTCTCCGGGATCTCCTGCGATATTTATCGGACTTCCGGTAAACTCGAATTTTTTCGTTCCCGCATCGTAGCATGCACCGTACCTGGTATTATTTGCGCCGCCCATATCGGCCGGGACCGTGACTTTTCCCATCGGCCTTCCCGTTATCCGAAACGTCTTATATACCTCTCCGGAGTAATCCCCCATTCCGCTGATGCATATGGTCGCGGTTCCGATATTGGTGTTGTTGTAGTACTTCACGGAATAATCCTTGCCCTCTTCAAGGAGCGCCTGCTTATCATATACAGACAGTTTGTCCTGTATGACATTACCGCCGGAAAACTCCTTATTCTCTATTCCCTTTATGCTCATCTTGGAGATAAGGGTCTTCCCGGTGATGATCTCCTTATAGGATGCGGTCCCGTTGAAATTGTTGACGCCGGCTACCGTGACAGTGTACCCTTCTTCATTCCGGTCCGTATAATTACCGTCATTAAAATCGCACGTAAAATCAGTCTTGTTCTTAAGTTTTACACTTTTGCCGGCTCCGTTTGTGAACGTGATATCGGCTGTCTTCTCCTGCCTATTCCCGTTATGCCGGACTGTAACAGTCTCGGGCAGGAGCACTGAGCCATCCGCTATCGAAAGCGGATTGATCCTGAAATATACGGGCAGGTTCCCGCTGTAATCCCCGGCAAAAGCGATTTTCACCGCAGGTGCCGTCTTCTCATTAAAACCGTCATCCCCGGGAGATAACCGGTAGGCATTCGTGTTGTTCTGGTACGACAGTTTATAGTCCCTGCCTTCCCTGAGCAGGCTCTTCCCGAAGTATACGCGGACCTGCGGCTTTATCTGTGTACCGTTATACTCATATCCGGCCGCGTCGATCCCGGCTGCCCATAACTTATGGTCGGGGCGCCCCATAGCCTCATAAGCCGGCAGATCAGATGCAGCGATATCTCCGTTATCCTTTGCGGAAGGCCTGATATTGATCGCCTCGGCAAGCGTCATCACGGCGCTCTCCGTGTAATCCTCCGCTCCGTCACCTGCCATCTTGACAGCCTTGGCCTTGATATTGAAAAGGTATGTATCTGTCTTGCCTTCGAAAAATGCCCTGACTGGTTCAGTATAAAGCGTGTCTGGATCGCCTTCCCGGATCGTATAGTATATGAGGGCTCCGGGTGTTGCGCACCTTATCTCTATCCGCGTGCCTTCCTCATAGAGGCCATCGGAATCCGGTTTCCCAAGTATGAAAAATTGCGGAGCTTCCGCCTTTGCCTTCGTCTTCCATCCGGCATAAAGCGTATGGTCTTCGGTCTCGGTAACAACTGTCTCCGCCGTGACGAGGTTCACACATTCCCTTTCCATGAACCATCCGCAGAACGATGCGTTGTCCAAAGTTATTTCGACCTTGGGAAGCCTGTTTCCATACTGCTCGCCGAGCTTAACGTATACCGGAGCAAAGTGCAGGTCCGCACCATTCCCGTCAAATGTAACCCTGCTCTCTTTTCCGCTCCAATGGGCGTAGAGAACCTTGACTTCCCTGACGCTGTCTCCCGGCAGGATCCTTTCGCCGCCAAACTTTTCGGTGAACCATCCGTCAAACGAAAATCCGGCCCGCTCCGGAGACGGAAGTTCCGGATAATTTGATTTTGCATCAACTTTTATCTTCACCTCAGAGACAGTTCTGGATCCGTACCTTATCGTGCCGCCGTTCGCATCAAGGGTAACGTCAAACGGCTCCCCGCCCCACTGGGCATACAGCCGGATCGTAACACCATCCTCTGCAGTGAGGTTTATGACACTCTCCCTGTCCATATAAGAGGTGCCGCTTCCGTCGGGTTTTGTGTTCCATCCGACGAATTTGAACCCCGTTCTCGAGTATTTGTTGGCTGCAAGTTTAAATGCCTTGCCATATTCCGCCGCAGTAGCATCCATTGTGCCGGTTCCTCCGTTAGCGATATAGCTGACGGAGTATTTGTGAGGAGCATACACGGCAGTTACGGAATAATCCTTGTAGATCAGGTTATAGTTCATATCGAGGAAAGGAAGGAAATCGACCATGATCTTTGTTTGGTTATCCCTCCACCCGACTGCATCATATCCCTCGGGTGCTATCGGAGGATCCAGAGGGAAATAATCTCCATCTTCAGCGTAAACATCCGGATTATTCGGCGGAACCAATCCAATTCCTGCATTATATGTGATCTTATGGGTTTTAATGTTCAGATAGACACTGGCATACGATTCCTCACGGACCGAATCATCCCCGCATGCCGCCACCTCATACATGACATATGCCTTATCCAGGAACCGGCTGATATCATCATCAAAAGAATATGACCGTTTCCCTGCTGACTGGGCAATGTCAGGCAGCGCCGTTGCCTCATATTTTTTATACGTATAGTCATATTCGGTCACAAATACAGGGATCAGGCGCGTAACGGCATATTTTTGCGCACCGTCTACAGCATCAAATTCTATGGTGACTTTGTTACCGTTCCTGTTCAGCTTCAGCACCGGTTTAGTCAAATCACAGAATAAGTTTACTCTGTCACTGATATCCGTTCCCTTCAGAGCCGCCTTGATCTCAACCCAGCCGGTTCCGCACACAACAAGCTTCCCGTCATCTACATATGCTATCCTGTTATTATTGCTGCTCCAGACTATATCTCCCGAAAGCTCCGATCCTTCCGGAACAGGTCTGACGCTCATCGGGTATGATTTTCCGCAGTACCATGCCTTGTCCTCACGGGCATTGATCTTGATCCCCTTAAGCAGAGCGGTAACTGTGACCGTAAAGGAATTGGATGCCCCGCCATGCATTGCGGTCGCGGTGATCGTTGCCGTTCCCGTCTCAATCGCAGTGATGACTCCCTTCCCGTCAACTACGGCTACGCTCTCATCAGATGATTTCCATTTCAGGCCCCTGTTCGTTGCATCAGCAGGGATCAGCTTATAGCCGACCTTATATGTGTCATCCTTATTTATGACAAGGCCTTTCTCATCAAGGTCTCCGTCAAACTCGATAGATTCCGGATCGATCTGGGCTCCCTCTATGTCATCCGTGAACGCCTTTATCCTGACATTACTGTCGAATGGATCACAATCCATCCATTCATATGTATAGAAGAATGTCTGTCCTTTCTCAGCGGTGCAATTATAATTGGCAAAGCCCATATCAGCACCTGATTCACATGCCAGCTGTGCGCCCCCTTCAAAGGATATGACAACCGAGAACCGCTCACCTTTCCCAAGTGTGACCGGATTGTTCAGGCTGATGGTGTACATGCCTTCGTATGTTGTCCGTCCGGACTGTGTGCATACTTTTGTGCCGCTTTCCGGATCAGACGGATCCGTATTCTTGTAGATCTCGATCGTATACTTCACATTCGGCGAATAAAGATTCACGGAAACAGCTTTTAAGATCTCACCATTCCCGTTATCCGAATCAGCCGTGAATATGCTTGCTGCTTTATCAATAATGCGGAAAAAGTCAAAAGGAGCACCGTCATACTGGTAATTGTTATCGAAATTATCAGATTTATCAAAAACAAAAAATGTAGCTTCATCCAGCAGTGTCTGTTCATGGTATGACATCCAGAAATACCCTGAATACTGATGGCTGGATGCATTACCATATGTGAGCGGGTTAGGCAGCCAACTGTTTCTCACAAGCCATGCGCCGTCTCCTCCGGGATCCTGTACGAAATTAGATGCCGGATAATCATCGTCCCATCCTACGATCATGACTGAGTGATTGGCCTGAGTGTTGACCGGGTTATAGTAACTGTTCGTGTTTTTATTGTAGACATTCTGGTCAGTCCTGGGTGACAAGCCGTCAGCGGCGAAGAAACTCACTCCGGCGGCACCGTACTCCTTTATCAGTTCTTTGACCAACCCCGGGTCCCGGCTGAGGCTTACCCTGTAAATATCTTTAAGATGTGCCTTATCAGTAAATGCGATAGCGGGATCAAGGCTTCCCCCTTTATTGACGCTTCCTGCTTTCGAATATGGTGCCGTGCTCTCATCTGCAGCCCCGATCCATGATGCGAGCGTATTGCCCGCTATCTGGAAATTACCGCCATAGTCCAGCAGGCCCGCCTGCCTTGAAGATGTAGACTGGTCTCCTGTAGTTCCGCCAAGCGGATCAGCTTCGGAATTCGATGTGAAATATGCCAGATGGATTTCGGAAAGATCAGCCTCAGAGAGCAGGCCCTGGGACATAAGGCTGAATTCAGCAAGACCGATGGAAGCAAATGCCCAGCATGTTCCAAAGTTTCCCTGATCGCGTAATTTGAGTGAATCCGAAATATACGGATTGATATATGACCTTTCAAGAGCCATCAGATGATCGTCATCTGATCCGACCTCTTCGGGATCCTTATAATTCGGAGGTAAAACGAAGCCCTTCCCGTGAACTGTACCTTCATCATCCGGGATCTGTCCGAAGTCAACATCCAGCTCGGCTTCATCTTCCGGATATCCGGTCAATGTATCTTCTTCAGTCAGGCCGGCGTCTTCATTGATCCGATCACCGGCAGGTGCATTATCTTCTTCGATTTGCTCGCCGGCAGGTGCAATCTCCTCTTCTCCGGCTGAAGTTCCTTCTTCTCCGGCGGCAATTCCTTCATATCTGTCAGATTCTGCAGTCACCTCTGCAGCTGACGGTTCATTTTCCGCAGCAGATGAAACGGAAGGAAATGCCATCGCATCCGTCACAACAACAGTAAGAGCAATAACAATCGCAAGAAGTCTTTTTTTCATGTGAACCTCCAAATCATTTGCTGACGAATTTCATATAAATGCATACAAAAACCCAATTTGTTAAATCGTAACATAGCGGCCGAATGATGTAAAACAAAAAATCATAATAAAATGGCCCCTGGGGACGGAGTCAGGGGGCCACAAACCCCCCGGCTGCCCGGGACCATTAAAATGAACCGCTGACTCCGTCCCCGGAGACCACTTCATCGATCAGGGATACAGGAAAGCCTTTCCTGTACAGATATGCGTATAGTTTCTGTTTCTCGTCAAAGGTAAGGTCCGCGCAGCCTGAAGGGTGCTTCTTCAGGATGAGCTTTCGTATCAGCTCCTTTTCTGAAGTACCGTCATCATCCCGGGCTTCCGCATCATGTTCTGCAAAGGCGGCTTCCGTTACTTCCCTGCCGATACCCTTTGCTGAAAGACGAGTATGTATCTGCTTGCGGCTCATTGATGAGGACTTGAACCTGATGTATTCGGATGCGTAGCGCATGTCATCTATATACCGATAGGACTTAAGATATGATATGGCGGCATCAACCGCCTCCTGCGGATATCCTCCTTCAGACAGTTTATGCCTGACATCATATTCCGTCCTGTCCATAGTCTTCAGAAGGTTCATGCCCCGCTTCTTGGCACGCGGGATAAGCGTCTCGGAAAGTATGCGCTCATACAGCACATCATCCACATGGATGCCCTCTTCGAGTCCGTAGTCAGAAAGTTCGCCTTTGTAGAGAACAAAGGCGAACTTATCATTCAGATATACGGCAACTCTCCCTTTACCTTTGGGAAAAGGTTCTAAACCCGTTACCATCATATCCATATCCGGGACCTCCGTCAGTCTTCTTTGTCGTCAGACTTGCCTTTCGCGGCCGGGGTATTCTCCACTTCATCTGTGGCTGCCTCGACGGCGAAATAATGATCCCTGACGGTCTTCTCAAGTTCTGCGTATACATCCGGATTATCGAGAAGGTACTGTTTAGCGTTCTCCCTTCCCTGACCGATCTTCTGTCCCTTATATGCATACCATGCACCGGTCTTGGCTACGATACCCGCATTAGCGGCAAGGTCGAGAAGGTCTCCCTCCCTTGATATTCCCTTTCCGAACATGATGTCAAACTCCGCTTCCTTGAAAGGCGGCGCGATCTTGTTCTTGACCACCTTGACCCTCGTGCGGTTGCCGATGACCTCACCGGCCTGCTTGAGCGATTCTATGCGGCGGACATCAAGGCGCACCGATGAATAGAATTTCAGCGCCCTTCCGCCTGTTGTCGTCTCCGGATTGCCGAACATGACACCTACTTTCTCACGGAGCTGGTTGATGAAAACGACAGTACAGTTGGATTTGCTTATGACGGCCGTGAGCTTCCTGAGTGCCTGAGACATGAGTCTTGCCTGAAGCCCGACGTGCGAATCTCCCATCTCGCCGTCTATCTCCGCCTTCGGAACAAGTGCCGCAACCGAGTCGACAACTACTATGTCTATGGCGCCCGACCTTACCATAGTCTCAGTTATCTCAAGCGCCTGCTCACCGTTGTCCGGCTGTGAAATATAAAGATTGTCTATGTCAACGCCTATGTTCTTCGCATAGACGGGATCGAGTGCATGCTCCGCATCAATGAATCCGGCGATGCCTCCGCGCTTCTGCACCTCTGCGATCATGTGAAGGGTGACCGTGGTCTTGCCGCTGCTCTCAGGTCCGTATATCTCAACTATCCTGCCCTTTGGTATGCCGCCGAGACCGAGAGCTATGTCAAGGCTTAAGGAACCTGTCGGTATAGTCTCCACGTTCATCTGGGTTCCGGGATCTCCGAGCTTCATTACCGATCCCTTTCCAAACTGCCTCTCTATCTGTGCCAGTGCAGCATCCAAAGCTTTTAACTTGTCTTCGCGTTCCATATCAATATCTCCTTTACCAATCATTACTCACCCTATACAAGAACATTTGTTCTGTATAAGAGGATAAAACATTTGTTCGATTTTGTCAACATGAAAATAAAAAGAATTGTCCCCGAGATATCTTTTATGCCTAAACATGGGATTCTGCCCGATGCCGGGCACGAAATGATAACTGTCCAAGATCCGGATTCATATATATATTAGCCGCACACCGTCACCGCGTCAACTGATTTTTCAGGCTGTTTTATCATTTCCTGTACCCTATGGCGCTGACACGATCATCCCTATCGGATCCGTTACGGCGTCCCGTAAATTAAGAAACGGCTGCTTTAGCGATGATATGAGTTCATCACTGAAGCAGCCGCAAGTACTTAACCCGGATATCCTGTATGTTTCTTTTGAAATCCTCGCATTTGGTGTTCAGCCGATCATATAAAATGGTCCCCTGACTCCGTCCCCTAGGGTCATTTTGAGGGAAGGAGGCCTGTGATGAGGATGACAAGGATGAGGACGGGAAGGACATACATGAGGTATGGCTTCAGTTTTGAGCTCATCCTGGCGCCTTCTCCCGAATTCACCTCTTCCATATACTTGTCAAATCCCCATCCGTAGCGTGTCACGCAGAACAGGGTATATATAATCGCACCTGCGGGAAGGAGCAGGTTGCTCACGATGAAGTCCTCCGAGTCGAGAACGTCCCTTCCGCCGATAAATGTAATGCCAGACCAGAGGTTGTATCCGAGCACGCACGGAATACTTGCAACGAGAACGAAGACAAGGTTTAAGACAACACTCTTCTTCCTGTTCCATCCAAGGTTGTCGATAGGCCATGCAACCAGGTTCTCGAACACTGCAGTGACGGTCGAGAAGCTTGCAAAGGACATGAAGATGAAGAACAGCGTTCCCCATATCCTGCCGCCGGGCATGTCTATGAACAGCTCGGGAAGCGTCATGAATATGAGCGCAGGGCCCTGGTCGGGTGCCACACCGTATGCGGAGCATGCCGGGAATATTATGAGTCCGGCCATGATCGCAACAAACGTATCAAGTATGATGATGACCACTGATTCAGTTAAGATCGACTTTTCACTTGACATGTAGCTTCCGAATATCTCCATCGCGGCAATTCCGAGGCTCAGCGTAAAGAATGCCTGGTTCATCGCACCGACGATAAGGTTGAAAAGTCCCACCTCCCTGACATTGTCGATGTTCGGGGCCAGATAGAACTTGAGTCCCTCTCCCCCTCCGGGAAGCAGTACGGAATGCACCGCGAGCACCACGATGAGGATCAGGAGCCCGGTCATCATGACTTTCGTTATCCTTTCAAGGCCGTTCTTCACACCGCCTGACAAAACCGCAAACCCGAGGACCACGGTGAGCCCCATGAAGATCATCATCTCAGTGGGATTGCTGAGCATTGCGCCGAAGATGTCGCCGGCGGATCCCGATTCGATATTTTCAAACTTCCCGGTCAGGAACTTCCATGCATACGAAAGCATCCATCCGGAAACGGTCGTGTAATACATCATGAGAAGATAGCAGCCTGCTATGCAGAACCAGCCGTGTATATGCCACTTGCTGCCCGGCTTCTCAAGCGCCTTGTATGAAAGGACGGCGCTCTTTCTGCTCGCGCGTCCGACAGACAGTTCCATCGTCATGACCGGAAGTCCCATGATGACGAGGAACAGAAGATAAAAGAGCACGAAGATCGCGCCGCCGTACTTCCCGGCCATATAAGGGAATTTCCATACGTTTCCTATTCCGATCGCGCATCCCGCGCTGACCAGGATAAAGCCCATCCTTGATCCAAATCTTTCTCTCTCCATCTCCTACCTCCGAAGAATTTTATATACAAAATATTATCAACTGCTGCCGGTTGTCAACTGTATACATGATTTTCCGGCCGGTGCCCGTTCCGTTGCCGCCAATCCACAGCCGCCATGGCGGTCAGAACATCTTCCCCACACCGTCCGCCAGCCCGTCGGCAAGCACCGAAAGCGCCGCATCATCATGGGCCGATGCCTGGTTTCCGAGTTCTATGTCGACAGACGGTATCGTGCTGTATGACGTCTGCGTAAGATCGATGTCCATGCTCCCACCCCCGTATATCTTGCATCCCCGTCCCTTAAGTCCGGAAATGAGGGCACTTCCGAGCGCCTCATGCTGCTGCCAGTGCGAGCTTACCGGCTCCATGCCCTTCAGGGCATCCGGAGTGGATATGTAAAAGCACCCCTTGTCATATCCGAGCCCGTCGCCGTCCCAGTGAAGCGATATAAGGCAGGCACAGGTGTTGTTTGCAAGCACCGTGCGCGCAACGTTGTCAAGCTGCACGTCGCTTCCGTCTCGGAGCATCATGACGTCATATCCCATCGAGAGCAGCCTGTCACGGAGCATCTGGGAAGTCTTAAGGGTAACGGCAGCCTCACTTGTCCCGTCGGCAAAAGTCATCCCTCCCGACACCGCCACCGCGGTTATGGAACCCGCTCCGGTCGAGCCTCCGGTGACTTTCGGGGACATATCGGGATGGCAGTATGTCTTGACCGACTGCCCGCCTTTTGTACCGTGTCCGGCATTTATGCCTATGACTACACCCTTCCTTCCGGCAGATGCGGTATACAGCGTTGCGCTTCCGGAATTGATCTTGGAATGGTCCCCGAACTGCCAGCCGCTGTCGAATCCGACCTGCGTGACAGATCCGGGCTCGGCATTTACAGGAGCCGGGGCAGTCTTGGCGTCATCCTCCGTGACGTCACCGGAATCATCCGGGGCCGCATCATCCGCTCCATCTACCGGTCCTGACTCTTCTGACGGCTCCGCATCCTCTTCCGAAACTTCTTCACGGGCCGGCTCTGTCCCTGACACTGTCTCTGCGTCTTCCGTCTCATCCGACGTGTCATTAGGGGCCGCCACTTCTTCAGGTGCTGCCGCAAGCCCGCTTCTGTCAACCGCGATCGCCGTCCTGTCGACCTGTATGGTCCCCGCGTCCGCCGCGGCGGCTTCTTCATCCTTACCGCCGCATCCGCCCAGTGCAAAGAAAAGCACCATGGCTCCAAGAAGTACGGTTGATCGGTATGCGGTTTTACGGACCCAACATCCTGCTGGAGATCTTCGTCCAATAATATTCATCTGCATGCTTGTCTTTCCCGGAATGCGTGTTTTGCATCCCCCTGATTTTCAACAAAAACTATAGAACATCATCCTGACAATTACAAGGCGGAATTTATGCCATGGCCCGCCCGGAAAGCATGATCAAAGAATATCCCGCCGGACAGATGTCCGGTTTTGGGAATGTTATGAAAAATGACCCCCTGACTCCGTCCCCCTGGGCCAAAAAATATGGTATAATCATTATGAAGGGAGGGGCGGAGCATGAATAAGCGAATAATCGGAATTATCGTTGCAGTTCTGGTGCTGGGCGCGATAGTAGGTGCAGTCGTTCTCAGCAAATATCTTTCGAGGATACCCGAAAATCCTGCCGGAACCGTCGGAAACACCTCAGGCAACCTCAACAACAGGGGGCTTGTTTGTGAAAGCGACGGCTATATATATTTTGCAAATCTTTCTGACGGCCAGTGCCTCTACCGCATGAACGCGGACGGATCCGATCCCGTCAAGCTCATTGATATTCCGGTCGCCTACATAAACTCCGGCGGTGATTATCTGTACTTCTATTTTGACGATCCCGGCGGGACCAAGTTCATGGGAATAGCCGGAAGGATGAGCGGCATCTTCCGCCTGAAAAAGGGCGAGAAAGATTTTGTCTGCCTTGACAAATGCACTTCTGGAGTGCTCAATCTTGTCGGAAACACCCTTTACTACGAACACTATGACAACAATAACGGGATGCAGCTCTACCATTCATCGCTTGACGGAAAAGACAAAGGCCTTGCCGTTGACGAGATAATCAATCCCGCATGTGCCTTAAACGGAGACATATACTACAGCGAACAGGATTCACAGAAGCTCAAGATTTACAGGCCCGGCGGATCCGAGGGGCGCATATTCATGAACTACGCGGTCTACAATCCGGTAGCTGACGGAAGCGATCTTTACTTCATGAACATGGAGGATGACTATAAGCTCTACAGATATTCGCTTTCAGACGGAAAGCTCACTAAGATAACAGAGGAACGCGTTGATACGTTCAACGTGTACAACGGGGTGATCTTCTACCAGCGCAACCGCGACCCGGCGCTGATAAAAGTGAACACGGACGGAAGCAGCCCCATAGTCATCGCAGAGGGCAACTATGAAAACATCAACTGCACGAGCACGTTTACATTCTATTCTCCGTTCAGGGAAAACAGGACTTATATCACATACACATACGGCAGCGGCGATTCAATGCTCTTCGACCCCGTTCCTGCCGAGTAGCTTTCCAAGGAGCTGCGATGCCGTCATGCGGCATACCGGATGGAACGCATGCGGTGCTATCCTGCTCAGGGGCTGCAGCACGAATTCACGGTTCGTCATGTCCGGGTGGGGTATCGTAAGGTCCGCATCATCCATGACGAGGCTGTCATAAAGGAGTATGTCAAGGTCGAGCGTCCTCGGCCCCCAGTGCTCCTTTCTTACGCGCTTCGCCGCATTCTCGGCCTCATGGCACAGGTCGAGCAGCTCATGCGGAGTAAGGAGCGTCTCAAGCTTTACCGCACCGTTTAAAAAATCATCCTGATCCACATTCCCGTAAGGCGCTGTCTGTATAAGCGGGGAAACATCGAGGATGCGAACCGAATCATTCCCTTTCAGAAAATCGATCCCGCCGCGGATGTATTTTTCCTTATCACCCATGTTTGAGCCGACCGAAAGGTATGCCGTGTGCCATTTTCTCGTGACCGTGATGCTCACGCATTCGAGCGGAAGCCCCACCGGGGCCCACGGCTTCTTGACCGTCACCTCTGCCTCCCGGACGGCAGCGAGTTCCTTAAGAAGCTTCTTGGCAAGCCGGTCGGCCACAGTCTCTATGAGCCTGCAGCGGTTGTCCTTCATCCATCTGTCTATATCCGCACAAACATCCGCATAATTCACGGATCTTGAAATGTCGTCATCCTTTGCGGCAGGGGCGACGTCAAGATAAAGCCTTGCGGATATGATGAATTTCTGCCCCAGGCTCGCTTCCTCCTCATATATTCCATGGTTTGCGAAAACTTCAAGGTTTTCTATGAAAATGTGGTCCAACGTCTACCTCCCGGAATCCTGCTCTTCTTTCTTCCCTATAGCCGCCGCACACTCTGCTGAGCATACCGCGCCGAGCATCTTAAGTGCCCTTACATTCTCTGCGACATCATGCACGCGCACTATCCCGACACCCGCAAGTGATGCGAGTACGGTAGTTACTATCGTGCCCGACAGCCGCTCTTCGTCCGGCTGCCCGAGTGCATGCCCTATGACTGATTTTCGCGAGCAGCCGAGCAGGACCGGATATCCGACCTGTGTTATTATCGGAAGCTCATTGAGTATGCGGAGATTGTCTTCCTGTGTCTTGCCGAATCCTATCCCGGGATCAAGTATGATCTTATCTTCCGCTATCCCGGCGCTTACGGCATTTTCTGCCATGGCTATCAGCGCCTCGCCGAATTGGTTGACATAACTATCCTCGTATGTCATCACGAAGAAAGCACCCGTATCCCTTACGGCAGACATCATATCCGGTCCGGCGGCAATGCCTGCTACCGAGTTGATGATGTCGGCCCCCTCATTCATTGCAGCGCGCGCGACCGAGGCCTTCGTAGTGTCCACTGAGATAGGGATGTCGGACTCATTCCGAAGCGCCCTTATCACCGGCAGGATCCTGCCAATCTCCTCCTCCTCTTCCACCGGGGTAAAGCCCGGACGCGTGGATTCACCGCCTATGTCTATTATGGCAGCACCTTCGTTTATCATCCTCAGGGCATGGACAACGGCTTCATCCGTTGAATTATGTAAACCTCCATCCGAAAAAGAATCAGGGGTGACATTGAGTATCCCCATGACGTATGTTTTTTCCGATAGGTCAAGCTTTCTTCCCCTTATCACCATCAGTATCTTATCTCCATAACACGTTTTTCAGGCTTCTTGTGGCACATCCCGATTGCAGGGCACATGTAGCATCTTCTTGAGCTCTTGTCTGCCCTGTAGATAAGGCCTGAAAGGTTCCTCTCATCCTTAACCTGCTCATCTCCGTGAAGCCTTACCGCATCAGCTATGATCCTGCATTCCGTTTCATCATATCCGCACTGCCTGAGTATCTGCGGGGCAAGCCCGGCTCCCGCCTCTTCATGGGCAGTGCCGTCAGCATACTGCTGCGGCCTTCCGATGTCGTGCAGAAGCGCTGCCGCATATATAAGGTCACGGCTGATGCCGTATCCCTCATCAAGGCATATCAGCGATGCGATCCTTGCAACATCGAGGCAGTGGTCTATCCCGTGCCTGCAGAATATCCTGTCACGCTCAAGCTCAGCTATGCGGTCCATGATCTGTCTGTACTGTTCATTTTTTAGTATCGCGTTAACCCTGTCCATGTATACAGCACTCCGAAAAATCATTGAGGTATGAAAGCGAGCCGCATGCAATGACCGCGGTCTTTTCATCACGGGCTGCATCTGCCGCAAGTCCGTACGCTTCCCTGATGCCGGCGCATGCCCTGACATCCTTGCAGAATTTTCCTGCGGTCTCCGCAAGTTTTACGGCAGGAAGCGCGCGCTCACTGTCAGGCGTATCGACGGTAAATATGGCTGATGCTGTGCCGGCAAGTATCTTAACGGTCTGTTCATAATCCTTGTCGGCAAACATCCCCATGACGAGTATAATCTTATATCCGGCCAGCTTTTTCTCTATCGTGTCGCGGAGTTTTAGCGCCGCATCCGGATTATGCGCTCCGTCGGCATAAATGAGCGGATCACGGCAGAGGCATTCAAACCGGAACGGCCAGACGGCCTTCATAAGCCCTTCAGACAGAACCTTGCGGTTCAAGATGAATCCTTCTAGCATCCCGCCCTCTTCTATGACAGAGAGCGTCCTGAGGGCAAGGGCTGCATTCTCCGCCTGGAAGCTTCCCGTAAGCGGTATCCTTACATCCCGGAATTCCTTATATGACACGGACATTCCCGTTGGCTCAGTGTATTTAAAGCTGATCCCGTCGGGTTTTACCCTGTAAAGCCTGCTCCCCGTCAGGGCGCACCTCTCCTCTATCGCTTCCATGGCCTCCGGCGATGAGTCAAGCGCGACCACCGGGCAGTCCGACGTTATTATCCCGGCCTTTGCTGATGCAATCTCGTAAAGGGTGTTCCCGAGATACTGCATATGGTCGTAAGAGACGGACGTTATGACGCAGCATATCTTGTTCCTGACAATGTTTGTCGCATCATCCCTTCCGCCCATTCCACATTCAAGAACGACCGCATCACAGTGATTTTCACTGAAGTAAGCAAATGCGAGCGCACAGTCGCGCTCGAACGGGGTTGCTCTTTCGCCCCTTTTGGCGGCAAGGATGTCATTAGCAGCGTCAATACGTGAAAGAAGGCGCAGATAATCATCTTCGCCTATCATCTTTCCGTCTATCCTGTACTGGTCCCGCACGCCGCAGACCGCGGGAGAAGTGAACATCCCCGTCCGTATGCCTGCTTCCGAGAGCACCGAAGCTGTCATGCAGGCAGTGCTCCCCTTGCCGTTTGTACCGGCTATATGGATGAACCTAAGGTCCCGCTCCGGATTCCCCAGCAGGTCACACAGGGCCTGCACCCTCTCCGGTCCGGGCCTGTATTCAAACTTTTCAGCCAATATCGTCCACTCCGTCTGCAGCATCGGAATTAAGGCTCATCGTGGTGAGAGTCCTTCTCTTCATCCGCATCTTCTCGGACTTTTCAAGGATGAAGTTCTTGATCTGCTCGGCATGTCTTACATGGGCTATCTTCAGCACCTTGTCCGTGGTATCAGACGTATAGCATACGACCGTTCCGAGTCCGGACATCTTCTCCATGAGAGACCTTTCAAGCTGCACATCAACGATCTTGTACATATAGCAGTCATTGATGACCGTATTGAAAAATCCCGTCTGTGTCGTGAGTATCTCATCCTTCAGGAGGTACTTCGTGAACGTCCACGGAAGCGCGAGAAGGAGCCATCTCTTGCGTTCAGTGAAAACAGGCGGCTCATCCTGGTAGCGTATCTCGGGATTTGCGACTTCCTTTTCCCTTTTCTCATCGATAATATTTTTCTCTTCAGCCATTGTGCCCTCCTTCCGGTACATGACGGTAAATAATCCACCTTTATCTGTTTTACCATTTTTTCCCGTCTTTGAAAAGCATAATCGGCTTAATGAAAAACAGGCGGACAATGCCGCCTGTTCCATATATCTTTTCATGCCATCTACTGAGGTGCAAGGATCGCAAACTTTACGGCTGCGGTTCCGGCATAGCCGTTCTTCCCGCGCACCGTAAGTGTCGCATTTCCTTTTTTGATGTTGTTGGAGTAGCCTGTGATGTCATAGCATCCTGACAGCTCATCAGTTGCGTCCACCCATCTTGCACCTTCCTTCTTCATGACTATAAGGTCACCCTTCCCGGGGGTCACGGGGCTGCCCGTGTAGTAGAACTTCTTCGCGGGATCAACGGAAAACTTCAGGCTGCTTATCTTGTCGGCCATCACCGTGAAGGTCCCGCTGACTTTACCCTTATAGTTGTCCCTGCCGGTGGCCGTTACCCTTATGACGGCGCCCGCCGGGATGATGTCGTATGGCATGACCTCATCGTCCCTGCTGCGGGATTCGCTGACCGTCTTTATATCCCTGCCCTTCCCGACAGTGTAGGTGACATCCACATCCTCGTCATAAGTGTACTTCAGCACTTTTTCATAGTCAGTGCCCTGCTTCAGCACGTTCCCATAGCGGTCGGTCACAACGGGTTTCTGTGAGAGTTTAATCGCAGACTTGCCGGCAGCGACATCTGTAAGCTCCATGCTGTATCCTCCGTCTTCAAGGTTGCCCTGCACGATCGAATAATAAAGCGTCCTGCTGCCCTTATATCCTCCCTTGAAAGTCACGGTAAGGCTCGGGCTCCTGCCGGGACTTCCCGCATCATAGCCTGCCGCGGCCTTGTTGTTGCTGTACTTGACGGTGTAGTCCTTTCCTTCGGCAAGACGGCGTTCCGAATCCGACTGCGCATATACACGGACTATCGGATTGGTTCCGCCTTTGACATAAACATACTCTGTCATGGGATCCCATTCATGATCATTGGCATCCTTTATCAGGCATCCGTCACCGGACGCCGGCACGATCTTAAAACTCTTCTTGACTGTGCCCGAATACCTTCCCATTCCGGTGAAAGTCATGCTTACAGTTCCGACTGCGGTATGTGCATTCTTTGCATAGGCCAGGGAATAATCCGTACCCTCCTCGAGAATGTCCTCCCCATGCTTCACCACATAGTCCGGATTGACCGTTTTTCCGGTATAGGTGTACTCGGCATTTATTCCCGATATGCTGATATCCCTGTCATTTAAAGGTATCCCGTTTATCTTGAACGTGGTCGTCCTGATCCCTCCAAAGCACAGTCCGTTTATTTCCTTGTTAGTGCCCTCGATCACAAGGGATGCCGTTCCGGCTCCTTCATTGTTCAGAAACTCATACGTGTAGTGCGCATCACCGTCAGTTCCCTTCTTCTTTCCAATAAGGACTGCGCTCTTATAGGTGACGCTAAAATCAGGTTCAATGTCTCCGGTCCAGTCTGTTACCGACTGTGCTGATATCTTGCTGACTTGCGCCTTGCTGACGGGCATCTGGTCCGATCCGACGCAGAAAACCGCATCCTTCAGCACAATAGTGTTTTCACCCTTCGGGAAGGAGTACCTTGAATCCTCGGTATTGTCAAGATAGGCCGTGTATACGCCCGGCTCATCAACGCAATCACTCACCTTTCCGCTGCCGTTATGCTTATAGGTGACAACAAGGCCATCGGTCTCGGGCTTTAAAGTCTTACCTGTTGCCCTAACGGTCACCTTAAGGTCCGGCTGCTGCTTTGCATACGCACCGTTCGTAAGCTTCGCATTCACTTGCTGCGGGGTCCATGTGATGCCGCCGGCATCTGCCACCTGACATTTTCCTATCGTAAAATCAAGAGTTGCCGTTCCGGCATAATTTCCCTTCAGCGTGACTTTCACCTCCGCGCTGCCGGGTTCCGTATTAGATGAGTACCCGAGCGTATAATCGGCGCCGGACGTCAGAAGTGTTGTTTTGCTGTATACCCTGAGGTCGTCTATCGTAACGGGCTTTCCGGTATACACCAGCCCCTCATCCGCAAGCTGCGCGGCCGGCGCCCATATGCTCCTGTATTTTTCTTTGACTGCGGAATGTTCGGGATCATCATAGAGGTTTCCGGGATCACCCCCGAACTCACTTTCCCGGTCAGTATCCGTGATGTCTCCCCAGACGGATATGGGTTCGGGAACGGTGAATGTATGCGAAAGCATCATGCTCTTCTTCATGCCCTTCTTGTATGCAACGGCATAGACGGAATCGGAATCCTCTGTAATGTCACGGCCGATCACGAGCGGAGCTGTGTATTCCTTTATCCCATCAGATGTCGATACATATCTTCCTGCTTCATCACTGAACTGCACATAAGAATCGGACTCTTCTATCAGGCTCCTGTCCGCCGAATAGAATATCTGCGCGCGCGGAGTCTGTGAGTACAGCGCGGCCATGGCGCCGTTCTCTCCGTCGTTTCCGCTCACGAACCTTGCATAGGGAAGGCACACCGCCTCTCGCTCCTTGATGGTTATGCGGCATTCTGCCCTGTACTGTGCGGAAGAAACCTCATCATCAGTTTCCACATAGAGCGTCGCGGTACCGGTCACACCTTCGAGGAGGGGAACATAGATAGTGTACTGGCCTTTTTCTTCATCATAATCAGAACTTCTCGTTATGACTCCAGTGATCGGATCGCTGTCATCCGTCACACCGAACAGAATCCCGTGGTGAGTGACATTGGCAGGTGTCAGCGTTGCCGTAATGGTAACAGTGGTGCCGGATTTTATTTCATCCGCATACTTCGTAACCGAGCGGTTTGAAAGGCTCAGCCACTTTATGGGAACCGCCTTCGGTGTCGGAGTGGGCTTAGGCGCATTCCCGAGGGCTTTGAAATGATAGTATCCCTTCGGATAACCATAGTTATATCTCTTGTTGACTTCTTCAACCATGCTCTTAATGCTGATGCCATGCGAATAGTCATGATCATAATATTCATAAGTGGACGCATGAAACGTGCATCCCTGCGAAAAATCCACCGACAATCCGTAATGGTATCCGCCATCACTGTAAAACCGGCCATAAATAAGTGCTTTGGGATTTCGGAAAGTCACATCCTTTATTCCGTCAGGCCTAGACATCCCATTTGCATCTACCTCTTCTGACCAGCTCACGAACGCATCGTCATGTGTTACAAGCTCTTTTATGTTATTCGGGAACTCGATCGTTTTAAGATTATTGGTATTTCTGAATGCATCCCTTTTTATGCTCAGCCTGTGTTCAGTGCCCCCTTCTTCGAAGACCACTTCCTGAAGCGACGTGCATCCTTCGAAAGCATCTTCCCCAATCTCTGTAACGGTAGGTGCTATCGTGACTTTTGTAAGGTATTTATCATAATACAAGAACGCATTTCTCGGAATGCTAGTAACACCTTCGGCAAATATGACCTCAAACGGAACTCTGTCAATATCTTCATATTCCACATTATCTAAGATCCTATCATCCGTTTCATCCCTGTTCTCGGGCCACTGTCCATTTCCCTTCGTAAATATCAGTTTCTCTAAATTGGGTGGCGGAATAATCTCGTCATATTCTATTATCGACTCATCGAGAAGACTCGTTATAGTGGGTATCGCACTTATCGGAATGGAAAGGATTTTCAATTCTTCCTCTTGTCCGTCATCCATTTTTCCCCATCCGATTCCAAGATCGTAGTTGGATGTTACAGAATCCGGGATGACGAGTTCCTTTATCTTTGGGCAATAATTAAATGCATGATATCCTATTTTCAAAAGCCCATTGTTAAGTGCTATGTTTTCCAGATCATAGCAATCTAGAAAACACTGCTCCCCAATCTCTTTGACAGTCGACGGCAGGATTATCGATTTCAGTTTCGTATTGGCAAATGCCATCCTGCCGATCTCTTCGACTCCTTCCGGAAGTGACACACTTTCCATGGGAAGGCCGTATAACCCGGCATTCTCAATTTTATTTACACCTGTGTTTATTGTGACCTTTCTGACGTTGGCCCACCATTGCGACGTGGCAAGCTCGGCAAATGCGTTATCACCGATCACCTCATAATTCTTGATCGTAATAGATGTGACATTCTTCGGATCAAACCATGTATTACTAAGATCATATCTGTCATTGCAGGGGAAATAACTGCAAAGGGTTCTGTCCTTGGCATCTGTTCCGTCAAGCGTCAGTGTCTTTCCGTCTGCGCTCAGCGTAAAAGTTCCGCCATCAGAATCAAATCCGAGCTTTCCGGTTGTTTCACCAAGCAGCCCATCGCTCTCTGTTTCCCCTGTCTCAGCTTCCATGCCGTCCGAAGCCTCTCCAACATATTCCGCAGATTCATCAGGAAGCTCTTCACCCTCGGGCTCTGACGCCAAATTCCCTTCCTCCGGCAAAATCTCAATAACCTCTTCAACAGCGGACTCTTCCGCCCCCGCAGGAATAACGGCAATTGTCTGCAGCACCAGTACCGCAGCCAACAGTTCACACAATAACTTAACGGATCTTTTCATCTCATTCTCCTTTCGGAAAAATATTGCATATTAATATATGTTATATCATTTTTTTGCTTAATTGAAAATGATTTTTAATACAAAAACAGGCGGACGATGCCGCCTGTTCTCTTAATCATACCCCTGCGCCTCCTACGGTGCATTTTCACAGTCCGCCAGGACATATAACTATTACTGTTGATTATTTATTTCCAGCATTGCTTCTAGCTCCTTGACACGGATCTCGGCAGCGTCGGCCCGGGCCTTCTCTTTTTCGGCTCGGTCCTCAGCAGCATCGGCGCGGTTCTTTTCTCTTTCGGCACGGGCTCTTTCCCTTTCGGTGTTCTCTCGTTCTTCTTTTTGTGCGTCTTCCCTTATTTCCTGTTCTATTTCCCAGCTTTTCATGTATTCGACACCTACTTCCTTTTTCGCCTTTACTCTGCGCACGATGCTGTCAAGCATCCGAGTGTCATCATCTATGGCATTTTCCTTTGTGCTGTTGTTGATATACCGAAGCAGATTCCTGAGTTTTCTGTCGGCATCTCCCGCTCCATCCGGAAGTTCTCCCTCCGTGTACAGGTATATCCTGCGTATCCCGTCATCATAATGAACGTCCGGATGAGTAATCAACGTCGTCCCGGCTTCATAGTACATAGCTTTCTCCCCGAACGGATCATAAGAGAGTATGAAGATCGTTACCAAATCCGGGAGCCTGCTATAATCAGTGCCCGTATCCAGAATCTTGACATCAATGAGGTCACCGTAGTACCTGCTTCTCCTCGGAAGCCCTGATTTATGGACGCTTCGTTTATCCGGCTCAACATCATATACGTTGATGTCATATTCGGATTCGCCGGTCCTTTCGGTTACATAGGCATCCAGCCTGATGCCGTGAGTCTTCTCCGACAGTCCCTGTATCGTCTTCTGGGGCGTGAAACTGATCCTGCTCACCTCCCGCTTCAGGACGCGGCTGAGTATCAGGCTGCAGACAACGGCCCCGCACTCCTTGTCGGACATCATCTGCGTGAAGAGGAAATTATCTATAACGTTCATTTCCTCAAGAGGCTTCATTTCATACTTTTTTTCTTCATTCATGGCTCTTTTCTCCTTTCAGTCATGATCAGCAGAAGAAAGGCCGTCTATTTCATCCTTCTTCCCGCTCTTATATTGGTTTGTGGGTTTTAAGCAGGAATTTCGGATAAATGATCGCAAGAACTGCACATTAGATGCGGAAGACCGCAATAGAAATCTGATCTGCTCAATTTGTATATTATCATCATCAGATGCAGTTTACAACACTCTCGGCAATAAATAATGTTCTTTTCATTCCCGTTGCAAAAAACAACAAGATAGGTTATGATATCCATTGATAATCAGAAACGACCACAATATTTTGTGTTTCAGCATTCATAAGTATCATAGGAGGAGGGCACCATATGGAAACACTGGAGAACATCCGCACCAGAAGAAGCATCCGCAAGTTCACGGATGAAGCAGTTGACCATGCAACCTTGGAGAAGATCGTTGAGGCAGCCTCCTGGTCGCCCTCATGGAAGAATACCCAGATCGTCAGGTATATCGCGATAGAGGATCCCGTGCTCAAGGCGAAGATCGCAAAGGACTGCACCACGGGATTCACATACAATGCGGGTACGATGGAATCCGCTCCCATGCTCATCGCCGTTACCGTCATAAAGGGACGCTGCGGTTTTGAGAAGGATGGTTCCTATACAACGAACCGCAAGGATACATGGCAGATGTTCGATGCCGGCATAGCATCCCAGACGTTCTGCCTTGCGGCACATGAATACGGGCTTGGGACCGTCATCATGGGGATTTTCGATGATACTCTTCCGGAGGTTCTCGGAATACCCGATGACCGTGAGCTCGTCAATATCATCTGTATCGGACATCCGGCTGAGTCACCTGAAATGCCGAAGAGAAAACCGGTATCGGATCTGCTTTCTTACAAATGATAATTAAAGTTCCCTTTCGGGGGAACTTTTTTTATGAGCTCCGGCGCATGCCCAATGTTTTTTATAAAGGGTGCGCCGCATCATATTAACGGAATGGCATATACAATCAGTTTCAGGAGGAGGAAACAATGCGACACCTGATGAGCCCCATGGATTTTTCCGTGGAAGAACTGGACAGGCTGATGGACCTGGCTGACAGGATCATGAAAAATCCCGCAGACTATGCGCACAAATGCGACGGACGGATCCTGGCCACCTGCTTTTACGAGCCTTCAACGCGAACGCGTCTGTCATTTGAATCGGCAATGCTGCGCCTCGGAGGGCAGGTGCTCGGCTTTGCAACGGCGGATTCGTCGAGCGCCGCAAAAGGCGAGAGCGTTTCCGACACTATAAGGATCATCTCCAGCTACGCAGACATCTGCGCCATGAGGCATCCGAAGGAAGGCGCCCCGATGGTGGCTGCGTCAAAATCATGGATCCCGGTCATCAACGCGGGAGACGGCGGACACCAGCATCCGACCCAGACGCTCACCGACCTTATGACGATACGTTCGCTCAAAGGAAGCCTTTCAAACATGACGATAGGGCTCTGCGGAGACCTCAAGTTCGGCCGCACCGTGCACTCTCTCATCAATGCGCTGTGCCGGTATGAAAATGTCTCCTTCATCTTCATATCCCCGCCTGAGCTCCGAATCCCCGACTACATCCGGGAGGACGTTCTGATAAAGAACAACATAGACTTCAAGGAAGTCATAAAGCTTGACGATGTAATGCCTGAGCTTGACATTCTCTACATGACGAGGGTCCAGCGCGAAAGATTCTTCAACGAAGAAGACTATGTAAGGCTCAAGGATTTTTACATACTGAACAAAGAAAAGATGGCACTTGCCAAAAAGGAAATGATGGTGCTCCATCCCCTCCCGAGGGTCAACGAAATATCGGTGGAAGTCGATGAGGACGAGCGCGCGATGTACTTTAAGCAGGTACGGTACGGGATGTTCATCAGGATGGCTCTTATACTGACGCTTCTGGAACTTGCATAGGCCATACGTCACCTTGGCATCCCAAACTGCCTAAAACTCAGTCCCCTAAACTTGCACGGACTGCCGATCAATAAGGAGAATACACATGCTTAACGTAGGAAAGATAGAAGAAGGATTTGTTCTCGATCATATGAATGCAGGCGAAAGCCTGAGGATATACCATGATCTGAAGCTTGATGAGCTTGACTGCACCGTTGCCATGATCATGAACGCAAAGAGTGAGAAAATGGGCAAGAAAGACATACTGAAAGTCGAATGCCCCATAGACATGCTCGATCTTGACGTGCTCGGGTTCATCGACCATAAGATCACGGTGAACGTCATAAAAGACGGCGAGATCGTGGAAAAGAAGCGGCTCCACCTGCCCAAGGAGATAAAGAACGTCATCAAGTGCAAGAACCCTCGCTGCATCACCAGCATCGAGCAGGAACTTGACCACATATTCGTTCTCACCGATCCCGAGACCGAAACATACCGCTGCAAATACTGCGAAGAAACCTACTCAAGACTATAAGGGTCCGGGCATAAAACATACCTCATGCCAACAACAAAGGCCATGGACTGCTATATGTGAGAAAAGACTTGGAGCACGTCGTTACCTGACGAGGTCTTTCACGAGTCTGGTAACGCAACGTGCGGAAACGAGCGCAAGCGCCTTTTCGAACATATATGCAGGCCGTGGCCTTATGATATGTATTATATGTTAATGTATGATGCTGTCGCCTCAGGTTTATCCTCTGACCTGTCCGTTCCCGTACACCTTATACTTGTACGACGTCAGCTCACAAAGCCCCATCGGCCCGCGCGCATGCAGCTTCTGCGTGCTGATGCCGATCTCGGCTCCGAATCCGAATTCGAACCCGTCCGTAAACCTCGTGCTCGCATTATGGTATACGCACGCACTGTCGACTCCGTTTAGAAACAGCTCGGCATTTTCGGCGCTCTTTGTGATGATCGCCTCCGAGTGGTGGGTCGTGTACCTGTTTATATGCTCCACCGCTTCCCTGACATCCGACACGATCTGAAGGGATATGACCGGTCCTAGGAACTCTGTGGCAAAATCCTCCTCCGTTGCCGTCTTCATCTCATCGGACAATTCCGGAACAAGCGAAAATACTCTCTGCCCCGCCCTTATCTCTATGTCCTTTGTCTTAAGCTTTGCGCATATCGCTGGGATCGCAGCCGCTGCTATCTTCTCATGGACGAGAAGCGACTCGCATGCATTGCACACTCCCATCCTCTGTGTCTTGGCATTATATATTATGTTAACCGCCATATTGATATCCGCCGACTCATCAACGAATATATGACAGTTTCCCGTGCCGGTTTCAATGACCGGAATCGTTGCCGTTTCAACGACATTCCTTATAAGTCCTGCGCCTCCGCGGGGTATCAGAAGATCTATATACTTGTCGAGTTTCATCATTTCTGATGCCGTCTGTCTCGATGTATCTGTGACGAGCTGTACTGCATCCGATGTTATGTCGACTGACTCGAGTGCTTTCCTGATGACCTCAACTATCGCCCTGTTAGAGTTTATCGCGTCACTTCCTCCGCGCAGTATGACCGCATTTCCGGTCTTGAAGCACAGTGAGAACGCATCGGAGGTCACGTTTGGGCGCGATTCATATATTATCCCGATGACACCCATGGGAACCCTGACTTTTTCTATGAGAAGACCGTTAGGCCTCTCGGTCTTGGAAAGGACATCACCGACCGGATCGGGAAGATTGCAGACCTGCCTGACCGAAAGTGCCATGTCCGCTATGCGCTTTTCATTAAGCAGGAGCCTGTCTATCATGGCGGGCGGCGTGCCGGCGTTCTTGGCATTTTCTACATCCTTCGCATTCTCGGAAAGGATCGATGCACACTCTGCCTCAAGGGCAGTTGCCACCGCGGCAAGCCCCCTGTTCTTCTCTTCCGTGGAAAGTGCTCCCATAATATAAGCGGCAGACTTTGCGAGCCTGCCCGTCTCAATAAGATCAAATCCGCTTTCTGCTCCCATCAGTCATTCTCCTTGCTCTCAATATCCTGTACCATGTCATCAGGCAGGTATTTGCGGAGCATGCTGCATATAGACTGCTCCGTTATCGGCTTTGATATGAAATCCGTAAATCCCTGCTTCAGGTAATAATCCTTTGCATCGCTCATAGCGTTTGCCGTGAGCATTATAACCGGGGTGTTCTGGCATTTGTGGTCCATCATCTGCATCTTATGAAGCGTCTCGACGCCATCCATCCCGGGCATCCTGTGGTCCAGGAAAATAACATCGAAATGCTCCCTTATGACGTAGTCAAGGCATTCATCACCGCTGATCCCGGTCGTTATCTGTGCCTTGGTGTCGCGAAGGAGCGCTTTTGCCACGATAAGATTCGTCTTGCTGTCGTCGATGACGAGCACCCTTGCGGAGGGCGCCTCAAAGTCCGCCCCGACATGCTGCTTCACGACATGCCGGCTGCCAAGCTCTCCTAATGTCTCCCCGTTCTTTGTGCGCACAAACTGAGGGATGATGACAGTGAAGACAGATCCTTTTCCGTATTCCGAGTATACCTTTATCTCGCCTCCCATGCTGTCAACGAGACGCTTGGTTATGTTCATTCCGAGACCCGTTCCTTCGACCGAACGGTTGAGCCTCTCGTCAAGCCTTACAAACAGCTCGAATACCTTATCTATCTCTTCCTTGCGGATTCCGATGCCGGTATCCTCGACCGAGAAAATGAGGTTGCCTTTCTCCTCGGATATCTTCTCAAATTTGGCCCTGAAAGTCACTCCGCCCTCACGCGTATACTTGAACGCGTTCGACAGGATGTTGGTCGCGATCTGGCGTATGCGCAGGGAATCGCCGTAAAGTATGAGCGGAATGTCCCCGGCGATATCTGTCGTAAAGCTCAGTTTCTTCTCATCGCCTTTGTGCTCAAACACCATGATTATGTCGCGGAAGAACTCATCTACCCTGTATTCGGAGTTTGAAAGCGTGATTTTTCCGGACTCTATCTTTGAAAAATCAAGAATCCCGTTTATGAGGTCGAGCAGCTGGTCCGCTGCATTGTGGATATTGTCGGCATACTCGACAAGTTTCGGCTCGTCGTAGTCCCTCATGATGACCTCGCTCATGCCCTGAACGACGCTGATGGGCGTCCTGATCTCATGGGACACGTTTGCGAGAAAATCAGATTTTGCCTGGTTCGCCGCATCCGCCGCGATCCTCAGTTCACTCATCTTTTCGATCTGCTTCTTGGAGTCGGTAACGTCAAAGAAAAGGAGCGTATAACCGATCAGGCTCGCCCCTATGCCGTTCCTGGCATAGAGTTCATTGATATGCACCTTGTAGAACCTTCCGTCGATCTCGGTCTCTTCATCACTGCGGCGGTCAAATATGTCATAGAATTCCTTGTTCGGAACAAGTTCTCCGTATGTAGTCCTGGCAAGTTCGGGGAAAAGGCTTATCGCTGCCTTGTTTGCCTCCTGGAATCCCCTTCTGTAATCAAGCACGACCATCGCATTGTCAAGATCCATGATGATGTTTTCATGTGCAGTCTCAACAACGTCAAATACCCTTCTGAATATAAGGGTCGCACAGAAGATCAGCATTCCTACAGCCCCGCCGAGAGGTGCGGGGTCATAGCCGTCTATCATGTTGCACACTCCTGCGATGTAAAAAGCCAGAGGTGCCGCATTGCTGAAGATCAGAAGCCTGTAGTTCTTCTTCATGTTCGGATCTGTCGTCCTCATTGCAAAAACGGCAGCCGCGACCAGACCTGCGATAAGCTCCGAGTAGATCGTCACCATGAAGATGATATACAGAAATCCCCTGCTCAGCACAACATGGGGAAACACTCCTGTCGTCACGAATTCTACGCTGCTGTAATAAATCGGGACATATTCATAGGTCCATACGCTCACAAGCACTGCTATGTCAATCCCGACAAGTAGTGCCTTAAGCCACGGGAACACTTTCACCCTGCAGTACCTGAATACAAAAAGCATCGACATCGTTGCTATGAAAGCCGTGCCGATGTATTCAAGCCTTATGGCGATCATGACCTCGTCGATGTTCCTGCTCCGCATCTCGAGCAGATATCCTGCGTTCTGCAGAAAGACGCACAGGCACCCTACCAGTATAAGCTTCGTAACCTCCGTTCCCTTCTGGACCAGAAGCACGGCCGCACAGGCGAAGCCGAGGATGACCGCTATGATCTGTAAAGTGAGCAAAATGGAATACATAGATTATCCTTTATATGATCTTCCCTGCCAAAAAGAGCAGCCAGTAAGCCGGGTTCTGTACGGGAAATCCCGCGACAATCATCTATCTAGGGTCGCCGTTACCGGCGACCTCAAGCGACCTACCCGAAGCACGGCGGGCAACCGTATCGCTTCTTCTTGGTCTTGCTTCGGATGGGGTTTACACTGCCCCGCGTGTTACCACCCGGGCGGTAGTCTCTTACACTGCCATTTCACCCTTACT
>JAILRP010000014.1 GCA_024698075.1 Lachnospiraceae bacterium | reverse complement strand
CAAGACATTCCCCCGTTTAATATGAGAACTATTCCCAATTATAGTGGCCGGACTATTACATGTCAAGTAACTTGGGAACGGTTTTCATTTTAATTCAAATTTCTGTTTTTCACGTGTCCTTACGAAGGATATTCAGATACTCTTCATATGAGAACACCCTGTTTCGCAACGCATTTGTTGTTTCCTTCAATATACTTGCCTGAACCAATTTCCCCACAGCAGCCGATACCGTGTTATAGCTTACTCCCAAGTCAGTCGCCGTTCTTTTAATATCAATGATGGGATACTGCTCTATATAATCAAAAACTCTTCTTACATTATCATTCTTTCTCGCGGTAACAGGAAGTTTTTCAACATTGCACTCATGAAGAGCTGACAACTTTTCGACCGTAGCCAATGAATCCTTCGCCGCTGCCGATACTGCCTCAAGAAAAAAACCAACCCATTGCTCATAATTTCCGCTTCTTCTCACCTCTGAAATACGGTCATAGTATTCTATCTGGTTCTTTTTCAAAAAGTAGGAAATATAAATAATCGGTTTGGAAATAATCCTAAGTTCAATAAGATACAGCAATATCATTAACCGCCCTACTCTTCCATTTCCGTCAAGGAACGGATGGATCGTTTCAAACTGATAATGGATCAGCGCAATTCTGATGAGCGGATCGTAATCATCCCCTTTGTTCATATATTTCTCCAGATCCGTCATTGCGGCGTTCATGTCTTCTACATTAGGAGGGACGTATCTTGCCTCCTTTAACGTGCAATTAGCAGCGCCGATCCAGTTCTGGGATCTGCGAAATTCGCCCGGATTATTTTCTTGTCCTCTGACTCCCGCAAGAAGTTCGTGATGAATTTCCCTTAAAAGTCTGTTGCATAAAGGCAACTTATCCAGTCTGCCTATTGCATATGAACAAGCTCTCACATAATTGATAACATCCCCAACATTAAGATTTGCATTTACGTCAACCCCGGGATCAAGAACATCATCCAGTGTACACTGAGTACCTTCTATCTGTGAGGAAATAAGCGCTTCTTTTCTTACATACATGGAAATGAAGAGCTCAACATTCGGTATGAACTTTGCCGCTGTGTCAAGCCTTACCAGATCTCTGTTGGCTTCCACCAGTTTTTTTACTATATCGCTGTTGATAATAAGTTCCGGATTCGGAGGCAACGGTGAAGGCCTAAATGACTGATATGCCGCTTCACCGCTTAGATTTGTAACCAACTCACCTGATCTGCCCATAGAGATCTCCTTCAATCTGAAATAACATATACATAATACGTCTCTTATTTCAGATTGTAAAGTATTTGTTGAAATAACGGCGTCGTCTTCGCCTTTTTATTTCATTGAAGTGCGGATTTGTCATAGGTAGCGTACACCTTTTCAGGTCTCATATCTTCTTCATATTATCAATTCGCTCAAGCTGTACAATTATCTATCTTCAAGCCATCAACTCTCGAATACTCCCTTCGATAATAATATCGTCAAGTTATGATCGTATAAGGTTTTTCGTTTACAGAAAAAGTTTAGCGGATATAATAAACATGACACACAGTTGTCATGTTGAGTTTGCTATGATATAAACGGAGCGTGAGAGATTTTCGAATTCTTTACTTATGATGAAGGCTTGTGTGTTCAATGCATGCACATCGGATCTTATGATGATGAACCTGCCACGGTAGAAGCCATGCACAGGTTTATGGAAAGCCAGGGATATGTTCTTGATATCACGGATCAGAGATTGCACCACGAGATTTATCTGAGTGACGCAAGGAAAGTTGTGCCGGAAAAATTACAGACTGTGGTCAGGCATCCGATAAGAGTGAAGGGGTGATTGTATGGAGTATATAAAAGTTACAAAGGAAAATCTGGAAAAGGAACACATCTGCTGTGCGATTTCCAATAATAAGGACGTGCAGGTATCTTCAAAGAAGGCGTGGCTTGCTGACAGGTTTGACGATGGACTTGTTTTTCTGAAAAGTGTTGAGCGCGGAAAGTGCTTTATCGAATATATCCCGGCGGAATATGCCTGGATCCCGATCGAAGCGGATGGGTATATGTACATTGACTGCCTGTGGGTGTCCGGGTCTTTCAAGGGACATGGATACTCTTCCGATCTGCTGGATGCCTGCATAGAGGATAGCAAAGAAAAAGGACGAAAGGGATTGTGCATTTTGTGCGCGGATAAGAAAAAACCATTCCTGGCTGATCCGAAGTTCCTGAAGTACAAAGGTTTTATCGTTGGTGATGAGGCTGATAATGGTATCCAGCTATGGTATTTTCCATTTGATAAGGAAGCTGATGTTCCGCAGTTCAAGGAATGCGCCAGGCATCCGCATATAGAAGAGAAGGGCTATGTTCTGTATTACACGAGCCAATGTCCTTTTAATGCAAAGTATGTTCCGGTCTTGGAGCAGACAGCAAAAGAGAAGGGTATTCCGTTTCGGGCGGTTCATATTGAAAGCACAGAGGAAGCACGGAATGCGCCTACTCCGATCACGAACTATGCTCTTTTTTATGATGGAGAATATATTACGAATGAACAGATGAATGATAAAAAGTTCCTGAAACTTGTAAACGGATAGGAGTGGGAGACATTCATTATGAAAACAAGAGATTATTTGAATATACTTCATATTGCAGAGCGCCTGAAGGATACTCTTGCCAAAATAGATGCCGAAAGACCGGATGATCATTAAAGAGTAATGAATGGATGGGAGCGAAGGAGATAACATGCATTTTGTGGATGCAAAGGGGCTGCTGACCGGCAGCGGCGGACATTATGGGATGAACATATACAGAGGATGCTCCCATGGATGTATTTACTGTGACAGCCGCAGCCGCTGCTATCAGTTTACGCATCCTTTTGAAGACATAGAAGTCAAGCGGAATGCTCCGGAACTCTTGGAGTCTGCTCTTCGTTCAAAAAGAAAAAAGGGTATGGTCGGAACCGGTGCGATGTCGGATCCGTATATGCATTGCGAAGAGGAGCTGCGGCTGACAAGGAAGTGCCTTGAGATCATACTGCAGTACGGTTTCGGTGCTGCGGTACAGACAAAATCAGACCGTATATTACGGGATATCGATCTGCTCGATGAGATAAACCGCCGTGCAAAGTGTGTGGTGCAGATGACGCTCACGACATGGGATGATGACCTGTGCCGGATACTGGAGCCGAATGTCTGCAATACAAAGAGGCGGATAGAAGTGCTGTATGAAATGCAGAAAAGGGGAATCCCTACCGTGGTCTGGCTGACTCCGATCCTGCCATTCATCAATGATACGGAAGATAATATTACACATATCCTGAATGAATGCGTTCGGGTAGGTGTAAAAGGCGTTATAGATTTCGGCATGGGACTGACACTCAGGGACGGCGACCGGGAATACTATTATGCAGCGCTTGACAGGCATTTTCCGGGGATGAAGGAATGCTACATCAGGCAGTATGGGAATGCGTATGAGCTGCCCAGTCCCAATGCCCGGAAACTGACTGAGATATTTCAGAGGATCTGTAAGGCAAACGGGATCTTGTCAAGTCCTGAGGACTGTTTCAGGTATATGAACGAACTTCCGGAAAAATATCCGCAGATGAGTTTATTTGACCTGTAAAGAGGCGGCCTGCCGCGTCATAGCCTGCCTCGTCATGATGTTGACAGAACGGGCGGGGCGGGATTACAATACGTTTGATCTGACGGAAAGATAACCTCTGACCGAAAGTGCGAACTTAAACAGCTGATGTGTGCTTTTTTTGCCGTGCGTTCGCACGGCTTTTTTTGACCGCCGGATCACGGCAGGATCATTGAATGCGGATGATTTTGCAATGGAATGAGCATGCGCATGGGGGAGAATATGGAGCAGACCGAAACTAGAGTTGCTGTTATCGGGATAATAGTCGAAAATACGGACAGCATAGCAAAACTGAATGATATACTTTCACGGCACAGGGAACATATCATAGGCCGGATGGGGCTGCCATACGAAAAGAAGAACATAAGCTGCATCACGGTTGTGATCGATGCCGCTCAGAATGAGATAAATACCCTCTGCGGACAGATCGGAAAGCTTGACGGTGTTTCATCGAAAGCGGCATTCAGCAATGTATAGGAATAAAGAGCCCATGATGACGGAGCTTCTTGATAAACTGAAGACCGAAACGGTTCTTGACCGCGACGGGTACCTTAGCCTTATCAGGAACCGGGCACAGATCCGGGAATATGCGGCAGGACTTGCGGGCACAGTGCGTGATGAGGTCTACGGGAAAAAGATATTCATCCGCGGCCTGATCGAATTTACGAATTACTGTAAAAACAACTGCAGCTACTGCGGGATCCGTGCCGGAAACGATAAGGCGGACAGATACCGCCTTACGCCTGAAGAGATAACAGGCTGTGCGGATAGCGGATATGAACTTGGTTTCCGCACGTTTGTCCTTCAGGGTGGAGAGGATGCATACTTTGGCGACGATATCCTTGTCCCGCTCATAAAAGATATCAAGGCAAGGCATCCTGACTGCGCTCTTACGCTTTCGGTCGGAGAGCGTTCTTATGAGAGCTACAGGAGACTGTACGAAGCTGGTGCCGACCGTTACCTTCTGCGGCACGAGACCGTAAACAGGGAGCACTACGGCATGCTTCATCCCGGCGGGATGAGCTGGGACAACCGGATGCAGTGCCTCCGCAACCTTAAGGAGATCGGCTTTCAGACAGGAGCAGGCTTCATGGTCGGCTCTCCCGGGCAGACCGATGAAGACCTTGCTGACGAGCTTCTGTTCCTGAAGGAACTAAAGCCGGAGATGGTGGGGATCGGCCCCTTCATTCCGCATAAAGATACACCGTTTGCCGACAGGCCCGCGGGAACTGCGGAGCTGACACTGTTTCTGCTTTCGCTTATCCGGCTGACGCTTCCTGACGTGCTTCTGCCGGCAACGACCGCACTTGCCACGGTCGACCCTAAGGGGCGTGAGCTGGCAATAGAAGGAGGGGCAAACGTGCTCATGCCGAATCTTTCGCCTGTAAACGTCAGGGGAAAGTATCTGCTTTATGACGATAAGATATGCACCGGAGAAGAAGCGGCACAGTGTATAGAATGCCTGAAAACCCGTGTCGAAAAGACAGGCTGCGAGATCGTGACGGACCGCGGTGACCATATAGACAGGAAAGTGAGGAACTGATGATGAAGTATGATGTAAGATCGATGAAGGCAGACGAATTCATCAATGACGGTGAGATAAAGGATACCGTGAAATATGCCATTGAACATAAGGATGATATCGCATTGGTTGATAAGATCCTTGAAAAGGCAAGGCTCAGAAAGGGACTCAGCCACCGCGAGGCAAGCGTTCTTCTTGCATGTACCAATGAAGAAAAAGTCAGGGAGATATACGATCTTGCAGAACAGATAAAAAAGGATTTTTACGGGAACCGTATCGTTCTGTTCGCCCCGCTCTACCTGTCCAATTACTGCGTCAACGGCTGCCTGTACTGTCCGTACCACCTGAAGAACAAACACATTCCGAGAAAGAAGCTGACACAGGAAGAGGTGGCAAGGGAAGTCATCGCCCTGCAGGATATGGGGCATAAGAGGCTTGCGATCGAATCGGGAGAGGATCCGGTCAACAACCCGATCGAATATATTCTTGAATGCATCAAGACCATATATTCGATAAGGCATAAGAACGGTGCGATACGCAGGGTAAATGTCAATATAGCCGCAACGACTGTTGAGAATTACAGAAAACTCAAGGACGCGGGGATCGGAACATACATCCTGTTCCAGGAGACATACAACAGGGAGCAGTATGAGATCCTGCATCCTACAGGACCGAAACATGACTACGCATACCATACGGAAGCCATGGACCGTGCCATGGAAGGCGGGATCGATGATGTGGGCATAGGAGTGCTATTCGGACTTGATAATTACGCGTATGAATTTGCCGGCCTGCTGATGCATGCTGAACATCTCGAGGCCGTCCACGGAGTCGGGCCGCATACGATAAGCGTGCCGCGTGTTAAGCCTGCCGATGACATCGACCCCGGTGATTTTGACAATTCGCTGAGCGATGAAATGTTCTGTAAGATCGCTGCCTGCATCAGGATCGCGGTTCCCTATACCGGAATGATAATTTCCACGAGGGAGACACCGCAGGTCAGGGAAAAGATCATCCGCCTCGGCGTCAGCCAGATAAGCGGAGGCTCGAGAACTTCCGTGGGAGGATACGCCGAGGAGGAACGTCCGCACGATACGGAGCAGTTTGATGTTTCCGACAGCCGCACGCTCGACGAGGTGGTGAACTGGCTGATGAGGGCCGGCTATATCCCTTCCTTCTGCACAGCCTGCTACCGTGAGGGCAGGACCGGGGACCGTTTCATGGAACTGTGCAAATCCGGACAGATACAGAACTGCTGCCATCCGAACGCCCTGATGACTCTGAAGGAATTTCTCATAGACTATGCGTCTGAAGATACCAGGAGGATCGGCGAGGAGATGATAGAAAAAGAGATAGGCACGATCCCGAAGGAGAATGTCCGCGAGGTGGTTAAGGAACGTCTTCTTAAGATCGCGGAAGGAGAGAGGGATTTCCGCTTCTGATCATTACAAAGTTAACGGGGAAAAATCATGAGCCTTAATGAAACTCCGATGGCGGAGAGAACACATATAGGATTTTTCGGCATAAGGAACGCGGGAAAGAGCAGCCTTGTAAACAGGATCACCAACCAGCAGGTTTCGCTTGTGAGCGATGTCAGGGGAACGACAACGGATCCGGTCAGAAAGAGCATGGAGCTTCTGCCTCTCGGGCCTGTCGTGATAATCGATACGCCCGGATATGATGATGAGGGAATGCTCGGAAGCCTGAGGGTCGGAAGGATGAAGGAGGTGCTCGCATCCTGCGACATAGCCGTGTTTGTTACCGAAAATGACGAACCGGATCCGTCGGAGACAGAACTTCTTGACCTGATAAAAGCAAGGAAGACTGTGTGCGTCATAGCAAGAAATAAAACGGATCGTATAGAAGGCGGAAAGGTGCAGGCCGCGTCAGACATGACGGCTCAGGGATTTCCGCTTATATATGTTTCGGCTAAGACCGGAGACGGCGTGGAAGAGCTCAAAGAAGCGATCGCAAAGGCCGCATCGGACGGCGCAAAGAAGACACGGCTTGTCGCGGATCTGATACATAAAGGCGATACGGCCGTGCTTGTCATCCCTATTGACGCATCTGCTCCGAAAGGCAGGCTGATACTGCCGCAGCAGCAGGCGATACGGGACATACTCGACGCGGGTGCCATAAGCGTTGTGACCGGAGTGGAGGGACTTTGCGGCACGCTTTCGGGCCTTAGGAAAGATCCCGCTCTTGTGGTCACGGATTCCCAGGCGTTTTCCAAAGTCATGAAGATTGTACCGGACAGCATACCGCTGACATCATTCTCAATACTGATGGCAAGATACAAGGGCTTTTTATGGGAAGCCGTGGAAGGTGCAAAGGCCATAGACGGCCTTGGGGACCATGCGAAGATACTGATCGCGGAGGGCTGTACGCATCACAGGCAGTGCGAGGACATAGGTACCGTCAAGCTTCCGGCATGGCTCAGGGGGCATACCGGAAAAGAACTTGAATTTACTTTCACATCGGGGCACGGCTATCCGGATGATCTTAGCGCCTTTGACCTCATCATACACTGCGGTGCATGCATGCTGAATGACAATGAAGTCAGGAACCGTATGGCGGCAGCGGCAGAGGCATCCATTCCGTTTACGAACTACGGCACAGCCATAGCACATATGAACGGCATACTTGAAAGGAGCATCGCACCTCTGATAAACCCTTGACTTCCCATGATGAAAAGGTATACAACAGAATCATGGGAAAGGAGCAAAAATGGATAAAGATACTTTGACCGAAAGCATGGAAAGAAGACGTGCTCATCAGGTGCGGCGGTGATTGAGATAAAATGACAGATAATAAATCAGCTGAAAAGAAAAAACTATGGATATTCATTGCCATAGCATACGGGCTCGTGGCCGTCATGAGCATTTTTATGTACATAGGCTTCCGCAGGCAGTATGACATCACGGCATTCGTAAATCTGCAGATGATGTATCCGGCATGCGGAGTCATACTCGGAAAGCTGATCACCAAAAGTGATGACGATAAGCTTCCGATGGCAGGATATATCACGGTGCTCGCCACCACGGCGGTGATGCTCGTTATGGCGGTTCTGTCCCTGTTTTGGCGCATAGGACCGATCATGGCGGCGGGACAGGTCATTGACGTCTGGAATCTTCTGTCACAGTTTCCGATCATGTTCGGAAGCGTGATTACCTATATCCTGTTCTGGACATGCGGACGCGAAAAGAGAGAAAATGCCGGGATAGAGCGCAGGAACATCAGGCTCAGCGTTATTCTGGTGGCGGTCTTTATTGCCCTTGTTATCGGGCGCTGCATGATCGCGGTCTTTCTTGAGGACTTTAGGACCGGCACGGACAAGGAGCTGCAGGCGGTGCTTGCCGTATGCCGCAGCCCGCTCACGTGGGTAACCTTGCTCGTCCTTCCGGTCAATTTTATCATGTCCTTTATAGCATTTTTCGGAGAGGAATACGGATGGAGATATTATCTTCAGCCTTTGATGCAGCGCCGCTTCGGAAAACGGGCGGGCGTACTCCTGCTCGGACTTGTATGGGCGCTGTGGCACATTGATGTTGACTTTATGTTTTATGCCAAGGACTATGGTTTACAGGCGGTCGCAAGCCAGATAATGACATGTGTGGCGAGTGCGGTATTCCTCGGATATGCTTATATGAAAACGGAGAACATATGGGTCCCCGTGATCATGCATTATCTTTATAACAATCTTGGCGCCATCATTTCGGGAGGGTCTGATTCCCTCAAAGACCAAGTCATAGAATGGAACATGCTGCCTGCAATGGCGGCATCCTTCATAGTTTTCTTCCTGTTCATCTTTATGCCCATCTACAGGCGTGATGCGGCTGCTTCCCCGGAACAATGACCTCATATGGATAACGGTATAATCAGTAAAAATCGCAGGTTCTACGATGAGTATGTTGCCCCGATGATCCGGAGCCGTTTTGGCGTATACGAAAACCGCATCGCGGTCGGCATCGCAGGAGAGGGCAGCGACTGTTTCGGATATGATGACGGGATATCCCGCGACCATGACTTCGGGACCGGGGTATGCCTGTGGCTTACGGATGCCGACATGGCTTCGGCAGGGTCGGAGCTGTCTGCTGCATATGACGATATCGTGCGAAGCCGGGAGAGGGCATTTTACACCGACAGGCTGAGGGAGCGCAGGGGAGTCATGACCATACATGATTTTTACTCGAAGATCCTGTGCATCGACTGTGACACGGATGGCTGCGTGATGACGGAGGAACAGTGGATGGCGCTTGACCATTCGTGTCTGGCAACGGCGGTGAACGGCGAGGTGTTCCGTGATGACCTGGGTGATTTTTCGAAGTTTAGGAGCATGCTCCTTGGCTATTATCCCGATAAGGTGTGGCGGATGCGCATTGCCGAAAAAATGCATGAGTATTCCGCAACGCTGCAGGTGAACTACCAGCGATGCATGGCAAGGGGTGATATAGTTGCGGCCGAATACTGCCGCACAACGGGAATGATGGCTGCGGTGGAATTATTCTTTCTGCTTGAGCGTAAGTATATGCCGTATTACAAATGGGCATACAGGGCGCTTACCGAGATCGATGCCGGCGGGGATTTCTGCGCCAGGATAGACGAACTGGCGCGCTGCAGTGCCGACCCGGGCGCGTGGGAAGGGACAAGGTACCACACCAATCGTCCGAATCTCAAGGACAGGGTGGTTGGACTGGCGGAAGATATAGGTTATGATATATCTGAGATGCTGAAGGAGCGCGGGCTCTGTGACCGCATCAATCCATATCTTGAGGCCGATGTCGGCAGGGTGCTTGCGTGATCCGGCAACGGACAGTAAAAAGGAGGCACGTGATGCTTAAAGACCTGTATGAAAAATATTACTACGAAGGCAATTACAACTGCGCGGAAACCATGATCCGTGCGGCAGATGAATACTATCATCTGGGACTTCATGACCGCGACATGATCATGCTCGGGGGATACGGGGCGGGCATCCAGACCGGAAACACGTGCGGTGCGATCCTTGCGGCCTCGGCGGTCCTGTCTGTGAAATATGTTGAAAAGAAGGCCCACGAAAGCAGTGACATCAAGCCGGTAACGACCGCTCTGATACGGGCGTTCAACAATGTATACGGATCCGTCATGTGCCGTGATATCAAGCCGCAGTCTTTTGATCCCGAATTCAGGTGCAAAAAGACGATAGAGACCGCGTGTGACATACTTGAGACGGTCATTGCGGAGCATGAAAAGAGCAGACAGGAACAGAACATGTGATGAAAGGAAGATGAAAATGAAAGTACTGATACTCAACGGAAGTCCGAAGAACAACGGAAACACTATGACCGCGTTAAATGAGATGGTCAGGGTCTTTGAATCCGAGGGGATAGATATCGAGATCATCGGGGTTGGAAACCGGGACGTTAGAGGATGCGTTTCCTGCAACTCCTGCGGCAGCACGGGAAAGTGCGTATTTGATGACATAGTCAACGAGATCGCACCGAAGTTTGAGGAAGCCGACGGACTTGTCGCGGCATCCCCGGTATATTACGCTTCAGCCAATGCAACGCTCATCGCATGCCTTGACAGGCTGTTCTACAGCACGAAGTTCGACAAGACCATGAAAGTCGGTGCGAGTGTCGTTGTGGCAAGGCGCGGAGGATGCTCGGCAACATTTGACGAACTCAATAAATATTTTACAATCAGCGGCATGCCGGTGGCTTCGAGCCAGTATTGGAACAGCGTGCACGGAAACGCCCCGGGACAGGCCGCGTCTGATCTTGAGGGCCTGCAGGTCATGAGGGTTCTCGCACGGAACATGTCATTCCTCATGAAGAGCATAGCGCTCGGGAAAAAAGAATATGGACTTCCCGAGAAGGAAGAGCATGTCTGGACGAATTTTATAGATGCCTGATATCACTTGACTTTCCCGATGAGAAAGATAGCAAACAGGAAACAGATCAACAGAAAAATATGGATAGTGGCCATACCGATAATGCTTCAGAATCTGATCGATGCCGCAGTCAGCAGTGCGGACGTCCTGATGCTGAACTTTGTAGGCCAGTCGGCCATAAGTGCCGTTTCGCTTGCCAACAGCATGATCGGTGTTTTTTTCATGTTCCTTTATGGGATCGGAACGGGCATCGCAATGCTTTCCGCACAGTATTACGGAAAAGGCGATCTCAAGACAATTGAGAAGATCGAGGGGATAGGGCTTCGCTTTTCGCTTTCCGTCGCGCTGCTCGGAGCCCTGCTGGCCCTCACCGTTCCTGAGTATCTGATGCGCATTTATACGAACGACGCGGTACTCATAGAACTCGGCGCAAAGTATCTGCGGATGATCGCTCCGGGACTTCTGTTCTGGGCCGTGAGCGCGGTCTATATGTCGATACTGCGGTGCATTGACAAAGTATCAGTCAGCACCGTGCTCGAGGTGACGGCACTTTTTTCAAATGTGATTTTAAATGCCGTGTTCATATTCGGACTGTTCGGAGCGCCTAAGCTCGGAGTCGTTGGAGTCGGGATCGCGACAATGCTGAGCCGCATGCTCCAGCTGGCGGGCTGCGTGTTCGTATCCGTCCGGCTGCGTCCGGGCGTAAGGCTGAGGCTTAAGACGATCTTTACCCGGAACCGGGTGCTCGGGCGCGATTTTGTCAGCATGGCCATGCCCGCCATAGCAAACGATCTCGTATGGGCTCTGGGATTTTCGGCGTATTCCGGAATACTCGGGCATCTCGGAGATGATGCGGTCGCGGCTTTTTCCGTAAACAATGTCGTACGCAATCTCGGAACCGTCATGTGCTATGGGATAGCCGAGGCATCCGGGATAATAACCGGGCAGATACTCGGGGAAGGAGACCGGGAGCAGGGAATAGATGCAGGACATTTATGTCTGCGCCTTTCAGTCCTGACCGGCCTTATCGGAGGACTGGCCGTCATGGCGATGACGCCGTTTACCGTGCACATCATGTCGCTTTCGGAAACCGCGAGCGACTACCTGAGGTTCATGCTGCTGATAAACGGCTATTACATAATGGGGACCGCGGTAAACACAACGCTTATAGCAGGAGTGTTCAGGGCCGGCGGAGACAGCCGGTTCGGATTCAGGTGCGACCTTATCGACATGTGGGTATATGCGGTCCCTTTGGGACTCATAGCGGCCTTTGTGCTGAAGCTTCCGGTCAAGTGGGTATATTTTCTGCTCTGCACGGATGAATTCGTCAAATGGCCGTGGGTATTTGCCCACTTTTATAAATATGGATGGGCAAAGAACATCACAAGGGATACGGCGGAGCTTGCGAACTGATGGCTGACCATGAACTTTATCAAAGAGTATATTCGCTGTTTGACGAGGCGACTCCGATCCCGGGAGACTGCGGAGATCTCTGCGGGAGCATCTGCTGTTCATCCCCGGACATTCCCGAGGAAGAGATGTATATATATCTGCTCCCCGGAGAGATGGAGTATTTAAAAGAAATGGGGGCCGGCCTTGAGTTTATGAGGCTTCCGGCCAAATTCCATAATTTTCCGAGATCATGGGGAAAATATGTATATACCGCAAAGTGCACGGGCCCCGGAAAATGCCCGAGGCGCTTTCGCCCGATACAGTGCAGGACGTTTCCGCTCGAGCCGCATCTTGATGAAGACGGGAAGCTCGGCCTCATATACTGTGACGTGGACCTTCCGTACACCTGCCCGCTCATCAGCGAAAAAATGAAGCTCAGCGGCACATATGTATCCTCGGTTCTTGAGGCCTGGGAGCTGCTTATCGGAGACAGTCTGATAAGGGATCTTGTCGAGCTTGACAGCCGCGGCCGAAAATCCTATGAAAGATATGTGTTGAAATAAATCCGATTATGATGCAGAATATACAGGAATGATCCAAGGGGCATTAGCGCAGTTGGGAGCGCGCGACATCCGCAATGTCGAGGCCACGGGTTCGAATCCCGTATGCTCCATGTCGCAAGGAGGATTCCTTACGACCAATTTTTTATACGAGGAGCAGCATGATCTTCAACAACGTTCTTTCGGCCGTTGGCCACACACCGATGATAAGGCTCAACAGGATGGTCCCGGAAGGGGCCGCAGAGGTCCTGGTAAAGTTTGAGGGCACCAATATCGGAGGCTCCATCAAGACGAGGACCGCGCTCAACATGATCGAGGCGGCGGAGCGGGAAGGCCTTATCGGAAAAGATACCGTGATCGTAGAGCCGACGAGCGGCAACCAGGGTATAGGCCTTGCGCTCGTGGGTGCGGTAAGAGGCTATAAGACCATTATCATCATGCCTGATTCCGTCAGTGAAGAGAGAAGGAAGATCATCAGGCATTACGGTGCAGAGGTTGTGCTCATCCATGATGACGGTGACATAGGCGCCTGCATGGATGCATGTCTGAAGACTGCACTTAAGATGAGGGATGAGGATCCCAACGTCTTTGTTCCGCAGCAGTTCGAAAATCCCAACAATACACTCGCACATAAAAATCATACCGCGCTCGAGATAATGGAGCAGGTCGCAGGCCCGATCCACGGGTTCTGTTCCGGCATAGGCACGGGCGGCACGATAACCGGCATAGGAGAGGTCTTAAAGGCCCAGTATCCTTTCATTGAGATATGGGCGGTCGAGCCGGAAAATGCAGCCATTCTCGCGGGCGGAAACATAGGAACGCATCTTCAGATGGGCATCGGTGACGGGATAATCCCGGAGATACTCAATCTGTCTGTTTTTGATGACATCTATATCGTAACCGATGAAGAGGCCATAGGCACTGCACAGAACCTTGCGAGGAAGGAAGGCATACTGTGCGGCATTTCAAGCGGGACCAACGTGGCTGCGGCGATAAAGCTTGCCCAAAAGCTCGGACCCGGAAAAACGGTCGTGACAGTGCTTCCCGATACGGCAGAAAGATACTTTTCGACGCCGCTTTTCGAAGAGCCCGAAGACCTGTAAGTTCTTGTTTTTTTTTCGCTGTTACAGTATAATGCAGTTGTTGGCATATAATCATTGGCATCATCCGGTGCCTGATACGAGGGAGAAAAGAAAATGACGATCAATAAGGAAAAAAATGGTGATGAACTTACCGTTGCGCTCGAGGGAAGACTTGATACTACCACGGCTCCGCAGCTCGAAGAAGAGCTTTCGGGATTGCTTGATGATGTCAAGAAGCTTGTCTTCGATTTTGCAAAGCTTGAGTATATATCTTCGGCCGGACTTAGAGTCCTTCTTGCCGGGCAGAAACGCATGAACAAGCAGGGCACCATGGTTGTCCGCAATGTTGCCGACGAGATCAAGGAGATATTTGAGGTTACGGGCTTTACTGAGATACTCAATATCGAATGATAAGGGATATCATATTCCGCAATGAAATCACCGGGAGGTTCTGCCTCCCGTTTTTTCTATGAAGTGCTGCCTGACTTGCCTGAAAGATCATCTGCAAGTGGAAAGGAAACGCTATGAAACGGTTGGAAACCGGTGCCGTCCGTGACAATCTGAGCAAGGTGCTCGCATTTGTGGACAGTACGCTCGAGGATGTGGACTGCCCGCTCAAGACGCTGTACCAGATCGACATTGCCGTGGAAGAGATATTTGTTAACATTGCAAGCTATGCCTACAGTCCGGGGACCGGGAAGGCGGTCATCGAGATCGAGACGGAAGCCGAGCCCGGATGTGTCGCGATCACTTTCCGGGACAGCGGGATACCATACGATCCGCTGGCCAAGGAAGATCCCGACATCACGCTTTGCGCGGAGGAGAGGGAGATTGGCGGACTCGGGATATTCATGGTCAAAAAGAGCATGGATGATGTGAAATATGAATATAGCGGAGGACAGAACATACTGACCATCCGCAAGAATCTGAAAGGTTGAGCGCAGTGGTCCTTTCATCGAAGATCAGAAAGTTCGGCGTGGAAGTGTTCACTGGCCTCGAACTTAAGAAAATGGAAATGGAGCGGTGCGGCAGAAAGGTTTATAACCTCAGCATCGGAACTCCGGACTCTCCCGCACCGGACGAGGTAAGGCGTGCGCTTTCGGAAGCCGCCGATGAGCCGGATGCGTGGAAGTATGCGCTTTTTGACATACCTGAAATGATACAGGCCCTGACAGGCCATTACAGGGACAGATACGGTGTAAGCGTTCTGCCTGAACAGATAACAAGCGTAGCCGGCACACAGACCGGACTGACGCACGCACTTCTTGTACTCTGCGACCCGGGAGATACCATCCTTATTCCGGACCCCTGCTATCCGGGATTTCTTTCCTCGGCATACACCGCCGGGGTGAATGCGGTTTATTATCCGCTGCTTCGCGAAAATTCTTTCATGCCCGATCTTTTTTCAATACCTGCAGATGCCGCAAAAGCGGCAAAAGTCATCGTCGTCAATTTTCCGTCCAATCCGATAGGATGTACCGTAAGGGACGGATTTTTTGATGAACTCGTCAGATGGGCAAGGGCCAATGATGTGTTTGTCATTCACGACGGAGCCTACAGGGACCTCGTGTTTGACCTCGACAGGGGCACAAGCTTCCTTGAGGCGGAAGGCGCCGATGAGGTCGGGATCGAACTGTTCTCCCTTTCCAAGTCATTCTGCATAACAGGAGCCAGGATCGGCTTTGCGGTCGGAAACACCGAGGCTGTAAAGGCCATAAGGACTCTTAGGGAACACATAGATTTCGGGATGTTCATCCCGCTTCAGAGGGCGGCCGCCGCGGCACTTTCCCTTCCGAAGTCGTATACCGATGATCTGTGCGGGATATACAGGAAGAGAAGGGATGTTTTCATTGACGGGCTCCGCAGGGTCGGATGGGATGCCGATGCGCCCGACGGCTCGATATTCTGCTGGTGCCGTCTGCCGGAAGGATATGAGGACTCTGAGGAATTCGGTGATATCCTTCTTGAAAAGAGCGGCGTTCTCTGCGCACCGGGTGCGTTCTTCGGACCGAACGGGCGGCAGTATGTAAGGTTTGCGCTCGTTGAGGAACCCGATATCCTGACGGATGCGGTAAATGCGATAAAGGAAAGCGGTATCTTATGAACATCGTCATGTTTGCGTGCAGCACGACCCCGTGCCTTGACGCATGGAAAAGTGAGTTTGAGTCTGCGGGAGGCGCCGGAATCGTGCTCGATGCCGGGACCGATGAAGAAGTGCTCGCTGCCTGCGAAGGGCGGGAAGTCATAGTCACCCTCGTGACCCCTCTTGGCGCAGATCTCATAGAACGGCTCAGCACAAGCGTACGCAGGATAGTCATAGCCGCCATGGGATGCGACCTTGTGGATGTGGAGGCGGCAAGGGCGCGCGGCATCGAAGTCTTCAATGTTCCGGGCTATGCCGTGGAAGAGGTTGCCGTCCATCAGTTTGCGCTCATGCTCAACCTGTTTCGCCACGTAAACAATTATTCCGATTTTGTAAAGGCCGGGAGATGGACATCGCCGGACCTTGCAATTGACAGGCCTGTCCGAAGGCTTTCATGCTTGACTTACGGCCTCATAGGGTTCGGACAGATAGCAAGGAAAGTGACGGAGTATGCATCTGCGTTCGGCATGAAAGTCATTGCATACGACCCTTATGTTCCGGCCTGCGAGATAACCGCTTCGGGAGCCGTGGCCGCATCTTCGGCTGATGAAGTTTTAATGGCAGGGGACGTCATATCACCGAACCTTCCTCTGACTGATGAGACGAGGCACATGATATCCGAAAGGGAATTCGGCCTGATGAAGGACGCATCTTACATAGTCAATACGGGACGGGGAGCGGTAGTAGACACCCAATCCCTCATCGCGGCACTTGAGTCCGGAAAGATCGCCGGATTTGCCGGAGATGTTTTTGAGAATGAACCTTTTAATGATACGGACAGTCCGCTCATGCGGATGGACAACGTCATTCTTTCGCCCCATATAGCGTATCTGTCAGATGAGTCGCTGCATGAGCTTATATCAAGGACTGTAAGGCTTGCGGCATCCGGCAGGGAAGACGGACAGTAAAAAAAGGAGAGTGTATGAACAGTAACAGGAGCTCGCTTGCGGCCAAATTTGGATCTATTTTCATCATATTCATCCTGATCACGATCGTCATCAGTGCAGTGGCCACATATGTCACGCAGAACAGGATATATTACGGGCAGTACATGGATGAACTTTCCAAGATCAACTCCTACATCTTAGACCAGATGGATGATGAGCTCGATGAGTTTGGTGATCTTCAGGAATACTTTGCCGCACATTACAAGGAGATGATGATACCTTATGATTATTCGGAACTCCTTGATGACTACCGGAACGAATACAGGATTACGCTTGCGAAAAATTATCCCGACAACCCGCGCAGGTCTGAGCTTAAGGGCAGGGAGCTCGATGATGAGACTGCCTTTCTGTACTACAGGTACATGTATCTGAAATACCTGATACTGTTCGATGAGGTCAGGGATGATTTCGGACTTGATTATGCATATTATGTTTATCCGGTCGATGAGCCTGATACGATGTGCTTCATGTTCGACGGTCCGCGAGACAAAATGACCGTTTACGGAAAGGACTATCTGGCACTCGGCCTCGAATTCTATCAGGACCCGGCCATACATCCCAATCTCTGGGCGGCATATAATACCGGAGCGCCTACGGAGAGGATGGATTCATATGACAACGAGTACGGGCATGTGTACTGCTATGCAACGCCCGTAAAGAACGGCGACAGGGTGCTCGGAGTCATTCTGACCGATGTCAATTACAGCTTCGTGAACGGGTCGATAAGAACGACGGCCCTCATCATAGTCGGCATATATGTCATCGTTCTCGGACTTTTCTCGGCAGCCATCATGGGCTATGTCAGGAAGAATGTTTTAAAAAGGCTTGCGGTTCTTGAAGGACAGGTCGCACAGTACGCGCGCGAAAAGGATCCTGCCATCGCAGATAAGATAAAGAGTGACAGAAATGACCACGATGAGATCACCTCTCTTTCGACTGAGTTCTCCTCGATGATAAGGCGGCTTCACGAGTACATGGACAACCTGACCGCGGTGACCGCCGAGAAGGAAAGGATCGGTGCGGAGCTTAGCATCGCCACCGAGATCCAGGCCTCAATGCTCCCGAGGATTTTCCCTCCGTTCCCGGACAGAAAGGAATTCACGCTCTATGCGACGATGGATCCGGCCAAGGAGGTCGGAGGCGATTTCTACGATTTCTTCATGCTCGATGATGACCATCTTGCGCTTGTCATGGCCGATGTTTCCGGCAAGGGAGTACCTGCGGCGCTCTTCATGGCGATATCGAAAGTCATGATAAAGGACAATGCATATGCATGCCTTGATCCTGCAAAGACTCTCTATTTCGTGAACAACCAGCTGTGTAGCGAAAACGACGCAGCCCTTTTTGTCACCGTATGGCTCGGCATAGTTGATATATCAACCGGCATAGTCACTTATTCGGATGCGGGACATGAGTATCCGATAATATTAAAGCCGTCGGGAGAAACACAGATAGTAAAGCCCGAGAGGAAAAAACCGCCTGTTGCCACGATGGAAGACATCACATATGTCAACTGTACGCTGAAGATGGAAAAAGGTGATACGCTGTTCCTTTATACCGACGGAGTTCCCGAGGCCACAAATGAGAACAATGAACTGTATGACATGACGAGGCTTGAGATAACGATAGGCCGGAATGCAGGGTGTTCGCCGATGGATCTTCTGCCGAACGTTCGGGCGGATGTCGATGAGTTCGTGGGCGCTGCCGAACAGTTTGATGACCTTACGATGCTCGCCTTCAGGCTCGAAGAATAATGGATGAGATAATAAGAACAGTCAGGAGCCGCAATGCGACGGTCGATGAGATGATGTCATCCGTCCTGACACTGGACGGCCACATAGACCATGAGATACAAAAACTGTCAGGAAATAATGAGTTTCCCCTGCTTTCCGGCAGGGAGGACCTGATCTCGTTCTGTGAAGACTATCTGGCTGAGCGTCTTGGTGCCGATGCGGCAGAGCGTGCGTCAGCCGTTCTCCAGAAAGGAATATTATATACGGCCAACCATCTCGGCGGACTGTATTCCGCACAGTCATTTCAGGGAGATCTTATATACGCAAGGCTCCTCGGGAAACTGTTCGGAGGCGCAGCCCCGTCGGTCCCGATGATGTCCTTCGGACTTGTCCCGATAAACAGCAGCACTTACGCACGCGGACTTATAGCATATTCACGGACGGATGGGGCCGAACACATACCGCTGCTTCCGAAGATGCCGACGAATGCGGCCGCTTCGCTTTCTGACGCGTTTACTTCTGCCATGGCAAGGAGCACCAAGGACAAAGCCCTTGCAAATGTAAGGAGCTATCTTGTGAAAAAACAGATACGCTCCGTAATGGAGAGCCTCTACCAGAGCCCGCAGGTCCTTGGGTGCAGAAGGTTCGCGGACCAGGTCATCTATCTGGGCGAGGGACTTTACGACCGCCTGTATGGTGTCATTTTGCAGGGGAAGTTCTGGCACATGGAGGCTGAGACGGTCTTTGCAGGGCTCTTCGAAAAAGACTTTGGCGACCACGGAAGCCTTGTATACCATATCCTGTCGGATGAAGCCGCGATAACTGCCCTCAATGAAGCCACAGACGATGAGGGCAGGAAGCTTTCATCGCTCCTGTTCAGGGGGTGCGCTTCTGACAGGAAGTGCTTCGGGATAAACCTTGACGCTGACGGCCACCTCAGGGGACGCGATATCAGCGGCGGCTGTCTTGACATCGACATACGCTCGGACGGCGGCAGTGCTCTGACCGATGCAGTAAAGGCACGAAAAGTCATGCCCCACGTGTACCTGTCATGGTTCATGTCATCATATGTCCGGGGATTTTCGTGGTATGGAGGGATACTGCAGTCACAGTATCTGCGCGGATGGAGAAGGAGCACGTGCGAAATGCTCCGCGATGCGGGCTATGCGGACGCCGTCGGGCCCCGGGGGGATTTTGACGATTCGGGGTACCTTAGCGGTCCGATATACATGCTGTTTGACACGGGCGACGGAGCGGTCAATGCCGGGCCGTTCGAGATGATGGCAAAACCGCCTGCGCCGGAAGCCTTTGACAGGCTGTTCGGAGAGACTGATATGAAATCTGCCCATGAGATGGGCTGCTTTGAGTTTTATAATGACATTACCGATGCGGATGAGAAAGGAGACAACTGGTATGAAAGGATCGCCGTATATGCAAAAGAACACTACGGCAAATACACGCTTCAGAACCTTCAGGGCTGTTAGTGTCCTTCTCGTTATTATGTCCCTTTTTCTTTCGGGATGCACGGGAAGGAACGATGTGGTGATAGATGTCGCCGGGCAGGATTATGAGTTCGAGACGGAGCCCGTATGCCGCAGTGACGGGGAGCCGTTCCGCCTGGCGTTCATGGACCTCGGACCTCCGATCGAGAGCTCGTATCTGTGCCTCAAGGGCTTTGCCGAGGGTCTGCAGGCCCTGGGATATATAAGCGAAGGGGTCGATTTTTCCAAGGCTCCGCAGGATTTTTACGAATATTATGATTTCATGCTGTCACAGGACCTCGGGCCGTACGTATCGTTTGACGAAAAACCTTACATGATCGGAGAAGGCAATGATGACGAGATAGCCGCACAGCTTTCCGAGGAGTGCAGTGCCGGCAGGCTTGACATGGTCGTTGCGACCGGGACCGATCCGGGGATCTTTTTAAAGGATCTCGGCCTCGACATCCCGTTTCTCGTATGCCTTGCAACGGATCCGGTCGCATCGGGGATCATCGATTCCGCGGAGGATACGGGTGATGACAGGATATGGGCGCTCGTTGAGCCCAATCCGTACAAGAGGCAGTTCGAAGGCTACCGGAACATGCTCGGATTCGACAGGCTGTGCATGGTAACCGTCAACGGCATGGATACCATAACCGGCAATCCGCTTTACCGCGAAAAGGCGGCCGAGCTTGGCGTCGTGGTAGATGAGATCAACTTTTCAGAGGAAGAATCCCTGAAGGATGATTATGATGAAAAGATTGAAGAGGCATTAAGATCCGCGGACCTTTCCGAGGATGATGCCATACTGTTCGCATACGGCACCATGGATGATGAGAATGCTCCGGCGCTTTCGTCGTTTGCCGCGGATGCCGGCATACCTTCCCTTATAGGGGACGGTGATTCGATAAGCGAGAACGGCGGGATGATGTGTCTGTCGTGCTTCGACTATGAAGGATACGGCGCATATGCCGCGATGGTTGCGAGCAACGTTTTCCACGGGCACAATGCCGGAGACCAGCCGTGCATCTACACGAGTTCGCCTCACGTCGTGCTCAACATGACGACGGCGAAAAATTCAGGATTTGTAACAACTTTTGACCTGCTTAGGGGCATAGACCGGATATACAGATAGGAAAGGGATATGAAAGCTTTTTTACGTGAGTACTATATCATACTGATAATCACCGTGATGTCGGCGCTCGCACTGTGCGCGCTCAGCTACCTTACGGTGCTTGACTACTCATTCGCCAATGAGGAACAGTACATAGTGACCTGCAATGAAAGCGCGGTCGAGGAGATCGAAACATCACTGCGGTACGGCAAGAGGCTGTCGAATTATTACGGCATCAGGCAGGTGCTCCTTCGAAGCCGCGACCTTGTGGCAGAAGGAGGAATGGATTCCATAATAGTCATCGAGGATGCGGACGGCAGCGTTATTGCAACGACGATGGAGGAAGACCATTTCGTCATCCCGATGTCTGATTACAAAGCGATAGAGCAGGAGATACATGACGGGGCCGACAATACGGCAGGGATCCTTAAAACCTATTATTCCAAGGACAACGTCGTCAGTGCGCTGCTTCCTTCTGCGGTGCGTTCGACGCTCGGAAGCCTCGGGATACTTATCGTGCTTGTCATTGTGCTGCTTGCCGCCGGTGTCAGAAAGAACTGGAGCGCAAACAGGGTCGTAGCGGCGGCCGTAGCGGCCATCATACTGCAGGGCGTATTCCTGACCGCCGTCTATGAACAGGAATTTGTCAAGGCCTCACAGAAGAGCATCACGGGCGTTGCGTCATATATCGGCGCATCCATAGACGGGGTGCTCGAAAAGGGAGTTGCAATCGATGAGATCGCAGACCTCGGAGACTATCTCGAGAAGAAAAAGCAGGAAAATGATTTTATCAAGGACATATATATAGAGCGTACGGATAAGATACCCGAAGATGACGACCTGTTTGCCGTCGGCATCGAAAACACCGATTCAAGCCTGGTGCTGTCGTGCCGCATAGCCGAGGGCTATATCAGGAAGAATGTCATCAACATGGTGCTCATGTTCGTGGCGACGATCATACTCGCGGTCATAGTGCTGAAAGAATCGCTCACGCTTTCCGACATGATCGCCTTCAGAAAGAGCGGGCGGTTCGGAAAGAACGTGCCCGAGCAGTTTGAGAACATAGCGAGGGCGATAAGGTACGGAAATTTCATGTCGCTGACTTTTGAATACATGTGCCTGTCATTCTCGGCACTTCAGATCAAGGAGTGGAACCAGGGAGCATGGGGACTTTCGCCGGTCATGGCGGCGGCCCTTTCCATATCGATCTGTTCGATAGCGGATATCGCGGGGATGATCGCAATGCCAGCCATAAGCCGGAAGATAAACGGAAGGCTCCTTATGAGCATATCGGCTGCGGTCATCGTCATATCGAACATCAGCTGCTTCTTTACCGCATCCACTGCCGTGATGATAATCATGAGATTTTTCGCGGGAGCCGGGGCAGCGGGCACCAAGCAGGTCAGGAACGAGGTCATAACAAAAGGATGCTCAAACGAGCAGGAGCGCAACAGCAACCTTACCGCGAGCAACATGGGTGTCATAGGAGGGCTGCTCTGCGGGCTCGGCCTCGGAGGCGTGGTCGCAGGCGTGTTCGGCTACCAGGCGACTTTCCTTGCGGGCGGGATCGGACACATCCTGTATCTCCTGTTTGAACGGGCGTGCATTCCCTGGGATATGATCGCTTCGCATACGGCCGCGTCAGGCAGTGAGAAGATGGAGAAAAATCTCATGGCAAGAGCGGGGCATATATTCACGTCGGCATCGGCATGGCGTGCGATCTTCATGATAGTCGTGCCGCAGAACTTCCTGCTCATGCTCATCGTATGCCTCATACCCGGGCGCATTCAGTCGCTTGAACTGCCCGGCGTCGTCCTTACATATGCCAATCTTTTAAACGGCATGACGGGACTGTATATTGGAGAGATTTTATATAAGATCCTGAGCCGCAGGATAAAGAGCAGCCTGAACATCCAGGCGCTCGTGCTGCTCGGAGGGGCGGCAGTCATGTTCATAATGGACATTCCCGCCGCATATTCACTTGTCATACTTGTGGCGGCGTCACTCGCGGGACTTCTCGACGGTATCGGGACACCGGTGTCTACGGACCTCTTCTTAAAGAACGGTGCGATCATGAAAAATCTAAACGGAACGGAAAGCCTCATGGTCTATTCGGTCATATCAAGCGCGGTCATGGCGGCGGCTCCGTTTGTCTTAGAGCTTTGCGAAAAGAATCTCATATGGATGCTGTCATGCGGAGCGGTTCTTCTGGCCCTTGCCGCGTTCCTGTTCATGGGAAGAAAGAAGGCGGCCTGATATGGGTGGCAGAAGAGATCCCCTTGAGTGGGATGAGGTTTCGTGTGAGCATGTGATAACCGATGAGTGGATCGATTTTCGCCGGTCTTCTTACAGGTTTCCCGACGGCACTGTCTATGAGCCATTCTACACGTACAGCAGAAAGGATTTTGTCGTAGTCGCGGCAACCGATGAGGAAGGCAGATACATCTGCGTCCGGCAGTTTCGGCAGGGCATCGGAAAAGTCACTACCGAATTTCCGGCGGGCGGCATAGAGAAAAAGGACGGAAGCGATATACTTGAAGCCGCAAAGCGTGAGCTCCTCGAAGAGACAGGCTACGTATCCGACGACTGGAGGCATATACTGACAATACCGGAAAATGCGACGCTTGCCGATAATTATGCGTACATATTCGTCGCCGAAAGCTGCCGCAGGGTATCGGACCAGTCGCTTGATGACACGGAGTTTTTAAATGTTGTTCTGCATACTCCCGAGGAGATTAAATGCCTGATAGACGGCGGTGATTTCATGCAGGCAATTCATGCGCTTGCTTTTTATTTATCGGGGAAGTGAGGGCACGCTTCATTTCATAGATTCAGGAAAGTGGGTAGCAGGAGACTGTCATGAGAGTTTTAGGCAGGAACAGAAAAGATAACAGGGGTCTTTCCCTTATAGAACTAATTGTCGTGATCGCGATCATGGGGGTACTTGTCGGAGTGCTGTCGCCAATGTTCATAAAGTATGTGGACAGGTCGCGGAAATCAAAGGACGTGTATACGGCGGCACAGATCGCGAAGGCGGTCAATATTGCTTTTGTTGAACATCCGGAGGTGTACGAGGCTTTTTGTGATTAGAATAATAAAAACAATAAAATATATGGACAATTGACGGTAATGGAGCATGGTGTCCAACAAAAATACAAAGCTTTTTATTTATAGCAAATGGCAAACAGGGTACAACTCCATATAATTCTAATTGTTTTAATGGGTATACGTCCACTTTTGGGAATAAAGAAGGAAGCACCGGATTTTACGGTGTTATAAACAGGGAACTCGGGTTGTCCACCCGGGAGATGAACAGTGAGATCATCCCCAAATATACAACGCCCGGAAATGGAACTTTTCCAATATCCGGATATGTTTATCAGAAGCTAGACCGCTGGAGGATAGTAAGGCGTGAGGATAATGGGATGATGGAAATCTGGGTCGCCCAGCCGGATCCCGGCGGCGGCTACCCGATATACAGGCTCTGGCCCGAGCCGGATGACCTCTACAGGGAATAAGATGATATGCCGCGGAAGGTTCCGCGGCATTTTTTTGCGCAAAATGCAAGAGTGGCCCTGGGGGACGGAGTCAGGGGCCCATTTTTTGGCCCCCTGACTCCGTCCCCCAGGGCCACTCTTGTGCCGTTGACCTGTTTATAGTAAAATATAATACTGTCTGATTGTGCGTATATGCAGAGAAATGAACGAAGGAGGGATTATTTGAAGAAGAGGGACAGCATAGACACTTCGGTTTATACCGACCTTATCTGGAAGAATGACAGCATCCCGCAGGAGTTCTATGAGAATTATGACGTAAAGAGGGGGCTCCGCGACCTTAACGGAAAGGGCGTGCTGGCGGGGCTTACCAATATATCGAATATCATCGCAAGGGATCCGGACGGGAATCCGTGCGACGGACAGCTCTGGTACAGGGGATACCGTGTCGAGGAGTTGATAAAAAAATACAGGAATACTCCGTTCGGGTATGAGAACCTTGCGTACCTGCTGCTTTTCGGGGATCTTGCCAACAAGAAGGAATCCGATGATTTTATCATGACCCTTTCGAACGCGAGGGAGCTTCCGACCAATTTTACGCGTGACGTCATCATGAAGGCCCCGACGAAGGATGTCATGAATTCGATGACAAGGGCGATCCTGACACTTGCATCGTATGACCGCCATGCGGACGATACTTCGATCGAAAACGTTGTGTCGCAGTGCATGCAGCTCATCGCCGTGTTCCCGCTGCTTGCAGTATACAGCTACCATGCATACAACCATTACGATAATCTTGAATCCATGTACATACACCGTCCTCAGCCTGAGCTTTCGACGGCCCAGAACGTACTGACGCTGTTGCGTCCGGATTCGAAGTTTACCGAGACCGAGGCCAAGGCACTCGATGTAGCCCTGATGCTTCATATGGAGCATGGCGGCGGAAACAATTCAAGCTTTACTACGAGGGTGGTCACATCTTCAGGCTCCGACACTTATGCGACGATAGCGGCCGCAATGTGCTCGCTGAAAGGTCCGAGGCACGGCGGCGCGAACATCAAGGTCATGGAGATGATGGACAACATAAGGGAAAATGTCGGCGACATAGATGATGATGAAATGCTGAAGGCATATCTTGCCAAGATACTCAGCGGCAGGGCTTTCGACCGACAGGGCCTCATATACGGAATGGGACATGCCGTATATTCGAAGTCCGATCCGAGGGAAGTCATTTTCCGCAAATACGTTGAGAAGCTGAGCGAAGAAAAGGGCCGCATGGACGACCTGAAGCTTTACCGCAAGGTCGAATCGCTCGCACCCGAGGTGATCGCCGAAAAACGCAAGATATACAAGGGCGTATCGCCGAACGTCGATTTTTACAGCGGGTTTGCGTATGACATGCTGAACATACCGAGGGAGCTGTTCACTCCGATCTTTGCGATAGCAAGGGTTGCGGGCTGGAGCGCCCACCGCATAGAAGAGCTTGTCAGCGGGACCAAGATCGTCCGCCCCGCATACAAGAGCATAATGAAAAAACACTGAAGGAAAAATGATACAGGATATAGCGCCGAGCAGGCTTGACAATTCATATAAGAACCGCGCCCTAAAAAGCGGTGACATCGTTCTCGCGTTTGATAAGGAAGGAAAGCTTATCGCGGATGTCTCGGATGGCAGCCTTGTCTTTCCGGACACTTCCTACGGGGATCATAAAACGCAGTATCTCTTCTCGGTCGATGAGACCGGGTATTTCCTGCTCATGGATGACGATCCGGACAGCATCTTTTCCGGAGCGGAGCATCTGGCCATACGGCAGGTTCGCGACATGTGCTCGGGGAAGGAGCTGTTTGCGGCTTTTACCGCATACCACCTGTGGAAATGGTACGACGACAACAGGTACTGCGGAACCTGCGGCGAACCGCTTTCGCCGGATGATACGGAAAGGGCGCTAAAGTGCGGCAACTGCGGCAGGATCGTCTATCCGCGCATCAATCCTGCGGTCATAGTAGGAGTCATAAACGGCGACAGCCTCCTTATCACGAGATACCGCAGGGGCTACGCACACAATGCATTGGTCGCGGGATTTGCGGAGATCGGCGAGACCCTTGAGGAAACGGTTGCAAGGGAAGTCATGGAGGAAACGGGCCTTCATGTTGCCAATATAAGATATTACAAGTCCCAGCCGTGGGGAATGGCCCAGGATCTTCTGACGGGCTTTTTCTGCGATGTTACTGGAGACGATACGATACGGATGGATGAGGGCGAGCTCAAATACGCCGAATGGACAAAGCGTGATGAGATTGAGCTTCAGCCGAACAATTTAAGCCTCACCAACGAGATGATGAGAATGTTTAAGGAAAACAGGATAAGATGATAGACACAAATGCGATAGAAGAACATATAAGAGGGATCCTTGCCGCCATCGGCGACGATCCGGACAGGCCGGGGCTCGTTGATACGCCAAAGCGCGTGGCAAGGATGTACGCCGAGGTCTTCGAGGGCATGAACTATACGAACCATGAGATCGCTGAAATGTTCAGCCGCACGTTCGACGACGACATCGACACGGATAAGGAAAAGATCGTTGTCATGAAGGACATCTCCCTATTCTCATACTGCGAGCATCATATGGCGCTCATGTATGACATGAAGGCGACCGTTGCCTATATTCCTGACGGAAAAGTCATAGGCCTGTCAAAGATCGTCAGGGTGTGCGAGATGGTATGCAGAAGGCTCCAGCTCCAGGAGCGCATAGGGCAGGATATCGCCGACATCATAAGCGAGATCACCGGAAGCAGTGACGTGGCCGTTGCCATAGAAGGCTGCCACAGCTGCGTGACGGCCCGCGGGATCAAAAATCACAACACAAAAACATATACCGAGGAGCTGAGGGGCAGATTCCTGACTGAACCTGCGCTCGCGGCAAGGCTCGGACGGTAGGAGATGCCGCCGCGCCCGTAAATATGCGGCGGATAATGACAGTAATCAGGAGAAAAGGAGAGGCAAAGATGGTAAAGCATGTGATACTCTGGGTTTTAAAAGACTGCCCGGAAGACGAGAAGAAGCAGATAAAGCAGGGAATAAAGGAAGGACTCGAAGGGCTTAAGGGCCGCATCCCGGGCCTTGTTGAGATAAAGGTCAACACTGAGCCTCTTGCAAGCTCAAACTGCGATGTGATGCTCGATTCCACATTTGAGGACGAAGCCGCACTTCGCGGATACTCGAAAAATCCGGCCCATGTGGAGGTCGCCGACAGCAAGGTAAGGCCGTATACGGCAAGCCGTACGTGCATGGACTACGAGATCTGAATGATATCCCGGGAGGATGACTATGGATTATGATGTCGTAATAATCGGGGCTGGCCCCGGCGGGATCTACTCCGCTTACGAACTGAAGAAGACAAAGCCGGAACTTAAGGTTGCGATCTTTGAGGCAGGTGCAGAGCTTGCAAAGAGACACTGCCCGATAGACGGCGTTAAGGTAAAGAACTGCATAGGCTGCAGCTCCTGCTCCATAATGAGCGGCTTCGGAGGTGCGGGCGCTTTTTCCGACGGCAAATACAACATAACGAATGATTTTGGCGGAACGCTCTATGAGCATGTCGGAAGGGATACCGCCATTAAGCTCATGCAGTATGTCGACAGCATCAACGTTGAGAACGGCGGCAGCGGCTGCAGGCTCTATTCGACCGCGGGAACCGGCCTCAAGAAGACGTGCATGCAGAACAAGCTGAAGCTTCTTGAAGCATCGGTCCGCCATCTTGGAACCGACATCAACTATGTCGTGCTTGAAAATCTCTACAATTTCCTTAAGGACACGGTCGATTTTCACTTCAGGACCGCGGTGAAGAGCATTGAGGTCATTGAAGGCGGATATAAGATAATTTATGACGGCGGCAGCGCGACATGCACCAACTGCATCGTATCCGTCGGCAGAAGCGGCAGCAAATGGATGGAGAGCGTATGCGACAACCTGAAGATCCCTGCCAAGAGCAACCGTGTCGACATAGGCGTAAGGGTTGAGCTTCCTGCGGTGATCTTCTCGCACCTTACGGATGAGCTTTATGAGAGCAAGATAGTATACCGTACCGAGAAATTCGAGGACAACGTGCGCACGTTCTGCATGAACCCGCACGGCATCGTCGTTAACGAAAATACAAACGGCATCATTACCGTGAACGGACACAGCTATGAGGCGAAGGACAAGCAGACGGAGAACACGAACTTCGCGCTCCTCGTCGCAAAGCATTTTTCCGAGCCGTTCAAGGATTCCAACGGCTACGGCGAGAGCATCGCGAGGCTTTCGAACATGCTCGGCGGCGGAGTCATCGTCCAGCGCTTCGGCGACCTCATGAGGGGAAGGCGGAGCAATGAGAAGAGGATAGCGGAGGGCATGGTACATCCGACGCTCAATGCGACGCCCGGCGACTTAAGCCTGGTGCTTCCGAAGAGGATACTCGACGGCATCATGGAGATGATACATGCACTCGACAAGATTGCACCCGGGACCGCGAACGACGATACGCTCCTTTACGGGGTCGAGGTCAAGTTCTACAACATGGAGGTCGAGGTTGACGAGAATCTTGAGACCGAGTATCCGGGCCTGTATATAATAGGAGACGGAAGCGGTGTCACCCATTCCCTTTCACACGCGTCGGCAAGCGGTGTATTTGTTGCAAGGAGGATTGCCGGACAGTTATAAGCCATGAACGTATGCCTTCTTAACGATTCTTTTCCGCCTATAATAGACGGTGTTGCCAATACGGTCAAAAACTATGCGGACATCCTGACAGCTGACGGACTGGCCGATGTGCTCGTCGGCACGCCCAAGTACCCTGACGTTGATTACGGTTCATATCCTTATAAGGTCGTGGCCTACAAAAGCTTTGACACCACGCGCCTCGTCAACGGATACCGGGCGGGCAATCCTTTTGTCATAAAAGAACTCATAGATATGGAAGAATTTGCGCCGGACATCATCCATTCGCACTGCCCGGTCGTGTCGACCATTCTTGCAAGGGCGCTTCGGACAAGGCTTGAGGCGCCTATCGTTTTTACCTACCATACAAAATTCGATGTGGATATAGCCAAGGCAGTCAGGACCGATTTTCTCCGCAAGGAGAGCGTGCGCGCGCTTGTCAGCAACATCGAGGCCTGTGACGAGGTCTGGACGGTGAGCCGCGGCGCCGGCGAAAACCTGCGCTCGCTCGGATATGAGGGCGAATACCGCGTAGTCTCTAACGGGGTCGATTTTCCGAAGGGGAGGGCTGATGACGAAAAAGTCAGCGAGGTCACGGGAAGCTATGACCTTCCGGAGGACGTGCCCGTATTCCTGTTCGTCGGCCGGATAATGAAGTACAAGGGACTGCCGCTCATCGTGGATGCGCTTTCGAGGCTTAGCGCGGACGGGACCGATTTTCGGATGGTCTTTGTCGGCGGCGGGCCGGATATGGAAGAGATAAAGGAAATGGCAAGGACTGCCGGAATATACAGCGAAACGGGGAAGAGCCGCTGCATCTTCACCGGGCCGGTATATGACAGGCAGGCACTCAGGGCCTGGAATACAAGGGCCGACCTGTTCCTGTTCCCCTCAACATATGACACGAACGGGATCGTAGTGAGGGAAGCGGCAGCATGCGCGCTTGCGAGCGTGCTGATAGACGGGAGCTGCGCGGCCGAGGGGATAGAGCATGACCGGAACGGATTCATAATCGATGAGAATGCCGAGAGCATGTACAGGCTCCTTCGGGATCTTTCCGGAAGAAGGGACCATATGAAGCATGTCGGCGAAAACGCGATGAATGAGATATACATTTCATGGTCCGACAGCGTCCACGAAGCATATGAGCGCTACAATACCGTGATCGAGAACAAGAGGGCCGGCGTTTACAACACGAAGCGCCATAAGCTTGCCGGCACAGTCATAGAGTTCACGGATGATGTGATATATGAGATGAGGGAGCTTTTCAAGTTCCCGGTAAGATTCATGGAAGGAATGCGGGACAATTTTGAGGATTTCTTTTACGGGGGCAGGCAATGACTGACTGGTACAGGAATATGTCTTTTTACCAGATATGGGTAAGAAGCTTTTATGACGGAAACGGCGACGGGATAGGAGATCTTTACGGCGTTTACGAGAAGCTTGAATACGTTAAGAGCCTCGGGGTAGACGGCATATGGTTCTCACCCCTTTATCCGTCCCCGAACGCCGACTATGGGTACGATATTTCCGATTATAAGAACATACATCCCGAATACGGTGACATAGACCAGTTCAGGAAGGTGCTCGATAAGGCGCACTCACTCGGCCTCAAGGTCATAATGGATCTTGTCGTCAACCATACGTCGGATGAGCACGAATGGTTTAAGGAAAGCCGCAAGAGCAGGGACAATCCCTACAGCGACTACTATATATGGCGCGATGCGAAGCACGGGAAGCTCCCGAACAACTGGGACAGCCTGTTCGAGGGCAAGGCATGGGAATATGTCCCGGAACGCGATCAGTATTACCTGCATCTGTTCGCAAAGAAGCAGCCCGACCTCAACATGGACAACCCCAAGGTCCGCGAGGAGGTCAAGTCCATAATGCGCTTCTGGCTCGACATGGGCGTTGACGGGTTCAGGGAGGATGTCATCAACTTCATATCAAAGGCCGAGGGACTTCCGAACGGGTATCCCTTCATTCCTATGGCCAATGGGATGAAGCATTACAAGGACGGCCCGCACATACACGAATATCTGACGGAATTCCGTGAGGTGGCAAAGGAGTACGACTGCTTCCTGCTCGGCGAGGGTCCCATGACCACGGCGGATTCGGCCCTCAAGTATCTTTCCGGAAAAGACAGGACGCTCGACCTCATGTTTCATTTCGAACATATGATGGCCGACTGCTTCATGACCGAATACATGCACAGGCCGTTTAAGCTCACAAAGCTCAAAAAAGCTTTCTCGAAATGGCAGTATGAGCTCGACGGGAAGGCGTGGAACACCCTTTACCTCGAAAATCATGACCATCCGCGCATCATAAGCCGCTACGGGGACGATAAGAGGTTCCACAGGGAGAGCGGGACAATGCTCGCGGCATGCTATCTGTTCCAGCAGGGAACGCCGTTCATATACCAGGGGCAGGAGATAGGGATGACGAACATCAGGCTGTCGTCGATAGATGACTACATCGATGTCTCGTCGAAGACGAACTTCCACAGGTTCCACACGAAAGACCCAATGGAAAAGAGGATGGAAAGGATATACCGGTCAAGCCGTGACAGCGCCAGGACACCTATGCAGTGGGACCGTTCGGAAAACGCCGGATTTACGACCGGCAAGCCGTGGTTTTATGTAAACCAAAACTACAGGCGCATAAACGTGAAGGCCGAGGAAGCCGACGAATACAGCATACTGAACTTCTACAGGAAGTGCCTTGACTACAGAAAACACAGCGAAATCGCGCTCTACGGCACATACAGGGAATATTTCAGAATGGATAACTTCCTATATATATATGAAAGAAGTTATAAGGGAAAGAAGATCCTCGTCGTATGTTCGTTCGCGGACCACGACATTTCCTGGAGGCTTCCGAGGAATCTTGCCGGGAAAAAGGGAAAGCTCGTCATATGCAACTATCCCGTGCATACTGTAAGGACCCTTCAGCCGTACGAGGCCCGTGTCTATGAACTGGGGTCCGACGCGAAGAGATATTAATGGCCGAGCAGTCCTTGCTGCAGGCATGAGAGGCCATCGCTATATATAGTGGTTCATTGACCGGATGGGCAGCATATGCTGACTGCATATGTCATAAGGCTGACCGGCAAGGACAGCGGGACATACTATATATTGTATCCGCGATACTGTATGTGAATTGGGAGCCGCTATATATGGTGGAAAGCTGACCGATAAGGACAGCAGGACAGACCGCGTTCGGTATTTCATGAAAAAGACGTGCCCGCTGTGGATTTTTCATGGGCGGTATTGTAAAATAAGACGGACAAAGTTTGAGAGGACAGGCGATGATATATATCATGTACAATCCCCTCGCGGGAAACAGCACGTGCGAGGAAAGCTGCAGGGCCGTAGGGGACATATTCAGCTTTGATGAAAAACGGTATATAGACCTTCTGTCGATAGATGACCTCGGGGAATTCATCCGTGCCATGAAGCCGGAGGACCAGATCATCATATGCGGCGGTGACGGCACCCTCAATTACCTGATCAATTCGCTCAACACATCCGAGCTCGAGCAGGATATATTTTATTATCCTGGCGGGAGCGGCAATGATTTTTACCACGATGTGGATGAAGAGGGCACGAACGGCGTGTACCGCATCAACATGTACTTAAAGTGCATCCCCGCCGTGAAGGTTAAGGGCATCGAGAAGCTCTTCCTCAACGGCATAGGGTACGGCATTGACGGATACTGCTGCGAGGAAGGCGACAAGAAGAGGATCATCCGCCCCGGAAAGAGGGTCAATTATTCCATCATCGCCCTCAAGGGCCTTGCGTATGATTTTAAGCGCGTAAACGCGAAAGTCACCGTTGACGGGGTCACGAAGGAATTCAGGGATGTCTGGATGGCACCGACGATGAACGGCAGGTTTTACGGCGGCGGGATGATGTGTGCGCCCAATCAGGACCGCATGAACGAGGATGGGCTCGTATCCGTCATCGTTGTCCATACAAAGTTCAGGCTCCTCCTGCTCATGGCGTTTGCTTCCGTGTTCAAGGGAAAGCACATCAGGTACAAAAAACTCGTGAGCGAAATGTTCGGAAGTGACGTGACGGTCGAGTTTGACAGGCCTACGGCACTTCAGATAGACGGTGAGACCGTAACGGATGTCCTGAAGTACGAAGTGCACAAAGACAAAAAAATTATCTGTTAACATAATAATGGTGTTGACATAACAAAACATAAGCGTTACATTAAATGGTGTGGGCATATCCGCACCATTTTATGTTGCAAAAGACCAGGGAGAGTTGCAGCGGCTGCAAAGCCCGTAAAATGAGGGTTTCCGGCCGGTGCGAAACCGCAACGGAAGAAAAGGGAGAGAAGAGATGAAGGGATTATTAAAAGTTTCAGGAGGCTTGTTAACGGCAGTCATCTGCCTCGCTTCGTTCAGGCTTGAGGCAAATGCAGCTACCGGCATTTATGTCGGAAGCGAGGTGAGCACGGAGGGCACAACGGTCATCGGGGTATCCGACGAAGGGGATGTGGGCATCTCATGCGTACCGGTTGTCCTTGAAAAGGGCCTCTACAAAAAGGGTGACGCGATCGAATTTGCAAACGGCTATAAATATACGCTTCCAGAGGACAGCGCAAAGCTCGTCATAAAGCGTGCCATGGCCTATACGGATTTTGCAGGAGCAAACTGCTGCGCTTCAAACGAATACGGCGTTTCGGTGATCGGATGCTCCTTGCTGGCATCGAATGATGCGGCAGCTGCGGCAGATCCTTTCGCAGATGACGGTGTATATACGGACAAGGTCGAACTGGCTGTTGCTTCAACGGCAAAGACCGCGGAGGATGCCGTAAAGATCCTCGGCTCGATGATAGATGAAAACGGAGCTTGCTGCGGAATGGCTTTTCTCATCACGGATCCTGACGGCGCCTGGGCTTTCGAGAACTACAGCGGTCATCAGTATGCGGCCTTAAAGCTTCCCGCTGACCGGGTCGGTACATTCGGAAACGAGCCGATCATCAAAAAGGCGGCAATGGATGATGAGAACATGATCTTCTCATCTGAACTGTTCTCCCTCCCGGAAGATAACGGATTTGCGGTTTATGAAGATAAGACTCTTGACCTGGCAGGTACATATATAGATAAAGAACTCAATTTCACATCCGAGGATCATCTGCGCGGATGGATAGGACATGACCTTTTCGCACCTTCAGAGGGACTTTCCTATGATGAAGATGCAGACTATGATACGTTCTTTGCGCCAGATGACAAGCTCGGCATGGAGGATGTGTTCGATTTCTTCAGGAACAGATATGAAGGAACCGATTTTGACCTTTCCGATGAAGACAATCTGACATCATATTTCGGCATCAACAACCAGTCAGTCACATCGGCAAATGTTTTACAGGTATTCCCTGATGTTCCCGCCGAGATGTCTACGGTACTGTGGACGACGCCGGCCAATCCGACGGCTTCTCCGTTCATCCCGATACCCGTTCTTACGGCAGCGTTGCCCGAAAACCTCTCAACCGATGTTGAGGATGATGCATTTGTCGACGGAATACTCCAGTTTGAATTTGCAAAGCTCAATAATTCGATCATTCCGAGAAGGGAAGCATACGGAAGGTCAGTAAGGGAATACTGGGAAGGCATGGAATCCTTAAGCGCAGCGGATGTTGCCGCTTCCTTAAGGGGCAAGTGGAAAGATGCTTATGACCAGTCTCCTGAAAAGGCAGCCGAGGAGATCACATCTTACGTGAACGATATAGCAGCCGCGGCCGGAGAAAACTGCGAGAGGATCTCGGAGGAATTTGACTGGTACCTGTTCAAGAACGGCATAATCGTCAATTCCGTTCCGGATGACCTCGTAACACCTTTTGAATGCTCATTTGATGCGATATCCTATGCGACTATGAACGGATGGGATACGGAAGTCGCAGATGATATATTCACCGCCACGAAAGACGGAAAGACCATAGAAGTAGTCCTTGACGGAGACGATAAGGGAGCCGTCACGTTTACCGGATTTGATACGGAAAAGCTTATGGAAGACTTCATAGCCGGCAATACGGAAGAGATAGATCTCGATGAGCTTTTCGCGGAAGAGGATGAAGAAGCCATAGAAGCCGCCGAAGAGGAGGCTGCCGAAGAAGAAGCAGCTGAGCCTGAGGAGGAGGAAGAAGAGAGCGCTCCGGCCGACGAAGCCAAAGAGGCAGCTGAGCCTGAAGAAGCAGAGGAAGCAGATGTTGCGGAAATGACCAGGACAGCCGCGGAGCAGCTTGAAGTCGATACTATAGCGGAACTTTCACAGTACTTTAACGAGAAGATCGCTTCGGTCCCGAGGGACGGATGGAGCGAAAATGAGATCGCCGTACAGCTCGGTGAGGTCTCAAATGATGTTGTGGCAATATTCGGAAGACACTTCTCGGGTGATATCGAGGATGTCGAATCTCTCATGAATTATGATTATGAGAAGCTCGGAAATGACATCGCATCAGATCCGGCGCTTGCCGAGGTCGGTGAGAAGGTAGCCCTTGCGGGACTTGACCTTGCCGAATTATCCGAAAGATATTTCAACTCACTCGTTGAGGATGTTGTCTCTGACGTTGAATCAGGCAGGATCAATGAGCAGGGCGTTGAAAAGATACTCATGGAAGCCGAGACTGATATCGAAGGCATCGCAACGATCTATCTTGAGGGCGTCCAGGGCGCATTCTCTGAAGTATTTGACACAAGCCTTTCACAGGAAGAGCTTACGGAGCTTGTCGATGAGCTCGGAGCAGCAGCGGAAGTGCTTGATGAGATGGGATATATCGATCTTGACAGCTTAGGACTCGGCGATGTGGACTTAAGCAAGCTTTCCGAAGCAGAGGTCAACGTTGTCGTAACGCTTGACGGCATGGATGATGATATAATCAACGGACTTTCGGAGCTCCTCGGAGTTGACGTGCGTGCAACGCTCGACATGTACATGGATGCTATCAACAGTGCCGGTTCACCCGTCACGGTCGTAGAAGAGAAGCATGAGAGCGAGAAGGCTGAATCCGCTCCGGATGAAGAGGTCATGACTCTCATCGATCTTCAGGAAGAGCTTACCGAGGACGACATCGTGATACCTCAGGAGGTCATAGACATCCTCAATGAGGCTATCTACGGTTCGGCAGTAGGTGAGGGAGCCGCCGAGGCCGAAGAGCCCGCAGCACCCGCCGAAGAGCCTGCACCCAAGGAAGACGCTGCTCCCGCAGAGCCCGCTCCGGCCGATGATGGCGCAGGCGCGGCCGATGAGGCACCCGCGGCTGTAGAGGCCGAAGAGCCTGCGACGGAAGAAGCATCTGCCGCAGAGCCTGCCGAGGAAGCCGAAACCGAGACAGAGACTGCTCCGGAGGAGGACGGTTCGGTCAGGATCAATGTGGAAGGCGTGGTAAAGTCGGGAAGCAGGGTGCTCCTGCCGGCATATCTTCTCAAGTATTTTATCTGATGGACAAAAAGTAATTCATATTCTGCTTGCTTTTTTGTTCCGATTCGTATAATATAGTCAGGTACGGCTCGTTGGTCAAGCGGTTAAGACGCCGCCCTCTCACGGCGGAAACAGGGGTTCGATTCCCCTACGAGCTGGTATGTGTTTAATTTGAACAAAAAAGCCTCAGGGTATATGCCTTGAGGTTTTTTGAATAGAGGATGGGAAATGCTTAGTTTACGTGATATCAAACTTGATCTTGAGACAAAGGAAAATCTTCTGAACGGTGTATCGCTCGATATCATGCCGGGAAAGCTCACGGTGATAACCGGGCCGAACGGAGGCGGCAAGACGAGCCTTGCGAAGCTGATCGCGGGCCTGTATGTGCCGACATCGGGGCAGATACTCCTTGACGGAGAGGACATATCGCATATGTCCGTTACCGACAGGGCGAAACGCGGGATCGCTTATGCGTTCCAGCAGCCGGTAGCTTTCAAGGGGATAACGGTCAGAAACCTCATGGAGATGGCATCGGGAACCGAAATGCATGAATCCGCGCTCTGCCGCATTCTTGACAGGGTGGGGCTGTGTGCGCGCGAATACATGGACCGCGACATGGATTCGAGGCTTTCGGGCGGAGAGATGAAGAGGATAGAGATAGCGACCGTTCTGGCCCGTCCGGCCAAATACCTGCTGTTTGACGAACCGGAGGCGGGAATAGACCTGTGGAGCTTTTCAAGCCTTATCAGTGCCTTCGAGGACCTCAAAAAGGACGAGGACCGGGCCCTTCTCATAATATCCCATCAGGAGAGGATACTGAACATAGCCGATAATGTGGCGGTCATAAGGGAAGGCGTGATCACGCAGTACGGAACAAAAGATGAAGTGCTTCCGAACCTCATGCAGGGCGGAGGCTGCAGTCCAAAAGGGAAAGAGATGTATTAAATGAACAGCATAACGGAAGAGATATTAAAAGAGATAACCGACTGGGACGGCATATTCTCGGGGGCATATTCGCTGCGCGAGAACGGAGAGTGCATAAGCTTCCAGAACAGCGACAACATCCGGATCGTAAAGAAGGAAGATAAGAGCGGGATAGACATTTACATTTCGTCGGCTGCAAAGGAGACCGTGTATATTCCGGCCTGCGTCACCAAGAGTGCCGTTGAGGATGTGGTCTATAATGATTTTCACGTGCAGTCGGGCGCGGATGTCGTAATAGTCGCGGGGTGCGGCGTGCACACCGATGCCGAGGAAGGCTCGGCGCATAACGGCATACACAGGTTCTTCCTTGAGAAGGATTCCCGCGTCGTCTACAAGGAAAAGCACGTTGGGATAGGAAACGGTGCGGGAAAGCGTGTCATTGACCCGGTGACTTATGCCGAGCTTGAGGAAAATTCCGTTCTTGAGATGGAGACGCTGCAGCTTCACGGAGTCGACAGGACTACGAGGGATACGAAGGCCGTTTTAGGGCGCGGCGCAAAGCTCAAGATACACGAGAGCATCCTGACGGACAAGGACCAGAGCGCATCCACAAAGTTCCTCGTTGACTTAAACGGTGATGATTCGAGCGTGGACCTCGTATCGAGGAGCGTTGCGAAGGATGATTCCGTGCAGGAATACAGCTCGGTCATAAACGGAAATGTCAGATGCACGGGCCATTCAGAGTGCGATGCGATACTTGCGGGCAACGGAAGGGTGAACGCATCCCCCGCATTAAATGCCGCCTGCATAGATGCGAGCCTCATCCACGAGGCAGCGATAGGCAAGATCGCCGGAGAACAGATAATCAAGCTCATGACCTTGGGACTTACCGAAGAGGAAGCCGAGGAAAAGATAATAGCAGGTTTTTTAGGGGCGTGAAACAGTGGCTGATGGCCAGATGACCGAACTTATACTTGACGACGGTGCCTTTACCGCGCTATCCGAGCACCAGAGTCCCGAACAGCTCTATGATGAGCTTATTTCGCGTGTAAAAAAATATCACCCGTCAGATGACATATCTCTTATCGAAAAGGCTTACAATCTGGCAAATATGGCGCACCGCGACCAGCTTCGCAAGTCAGGTGAGCCCTATATCATCCATCCACTCTCGGTCGCGATAATCCTCGCCGAACTCCAGCTCGACAAGGAATCCATAGCATCGGGCATACTTCATGACGTTGTCGAGGATACGATAATAACCGACGAACAGCTCCGAAACCAGTTCGGGAACAGCGTCGCGATAATCGTCGACGGCGTGACAAAGCTCGAAAAGATCCAGTATAACGGGGACAAGCTCGAATATCAGGCGGAAAACCTGCGCAAGATGTTCCTTGCGATGGCAAAGGATATCAGGGTGATAATGGTCAAGCTCGCGGACAGGCTCCACAACATGAGGACGCTGCAGTACCAGAGCCCGGAGCGCCAGATAGAGATAGCAAGGGAGACCATGGATATATATGCGCCGCTCGCACAGCGACTCGGCATATCCAAGATGAAGGTCGAACTCGACGACCTCTCGCTCAAATATCTCGAGCCCGAGGTCTACTACGATCTTGCCGACAAGATAAGCATCAGGAGGTCGGAGCGCGAAAAATACGTCTCCGAGATCGTCGAGGATGTCAAAAAGCATATAAGCAATGCCGGGATAGAAGCGACGTTTGACGGGCGCGTCAAGCATTTCATGTCAATTTACCGCAAGATGCTGAACCAGGACAAGACGCTCGACCAGATATACGACCTGTTCGCGGTCAGGATCATAGTCAACACGATCCCCGACTGCTATGCCGCACTCGGTGTCATACATGAGATGTACAAGCCCATTCCCGGCCGTTTTAAGGACTATATAGCGATGCCCAAGCCCAATATGTACCAGAGCCTTCACACGACTCTCATAGGGCCTTCGGGGCGTCCTTTTGAGATACAGATAAGGACATATGAGATGCACAGGACGGCGGAGTACGGTATCGCCGCCCACTGGAAGTACAAGGAGAATTCCGACGGAAAGCGCGTTGAGGAATCCGAAGCCGAGAAGATGAGCTGGCTGCGCCAGATACTCGACTGGCAGGTGAACCTTTCCGACAACAAGGAGTTCTTAAATACGTTAAAATCGGATCTTGAGCTATACTCCGACACCGTATACTGCTTCACGCCGACTGGCGACGTAAAAACGCTCCCGGCAGGCTCCAACCCGATCGATTTTGCGTATGCGATCCATTCCGCCGTGGGCAATAAGATGATCGGGGCGAGGGTCAACGGGCAGCTCGCGACCATTAATTACAAGATACAGAACGGTGACCGCATAGAGATCATCACCAGCCAGAATTCGAGAGGCCCGAGCCGCGACTGGCTGAACCTTGTAAAATCGAACCAGGCCAAGAACAAGATCAACCAGTGGTTCAAGAACGAGCTCAAGGAAGACAACATCCAGAAGGGCAGGGAGCTTCTGCTCGCCTTCTGCAAGGCCAATTCGGTAGATCCGGCCAAGATAATGATCCCGGAGTACATGAACGCCATACTCCAGAAGTACGGTTTCAGGGACTGGGATGCCGTCCAGGCCGCCGTAGGGCACGGCGGACTGCGTGAAGGCCAGATCATCAACAGGATGAAAGAGCTCTACGACAAGGACCATCCTCACATAATCTCCGATGAGGAGCTCATAGAGGACGTCAATGAAATGGCTGCCCACAAGAAGCTTACGGTAAAGCGGGGCGGCGGAGTGGCACTTCAGGGCACCGATGACCTTGCGGTAAGGTTCAGCAAATGCTGCAACCCGATCCCGGGCGATGAGATAGTCGGGTACATCACGAGAGGCCGCGGCGTGTCCATACACAGGACTGACTGCGTCAACATAATGGCGCTTCCCGAGGACGAAAGGGCAAGACTCATCGAGGCGGAGTGGGAGCAGGATGTCACGTCTCCCGACAACAAGGACAAATTCGAGACGGGGATACGCATATTCACCGAGGACCGCCAGGGACTGCTCGTGGATATCACGAGGTGCCTTACGGACAGGGGCGTCAGCATACTGAACATGAACGTCAGGACAAGCCGACAGGGAACGGCAACGATAAACGTATCGTTCTCCATAACGGGCAAGGATGAGCTCCGCGATGTTGCGGCTAAGCTTTCCACGATACCCGGAGTTATAGACATAGAAAGGACTACAGGCTGATGGGAGATTTTAAAGTCGGAAGAATGGTTCTCGGAATGGTCGAGACGAACTGCTATTTTGTGTATGATGGGGACACGGGCGAGGGAATAGTCATAGATCCGGCCAAGAACGGGCTTTATGACAAGCTTTCGCAGCATGGCATAAAGGTATGCGCCATACTCCTCACGCACGGCCATTTTGACCATATAATGGGCGTTCACGAGCTTGCACAGAAGTCGGGGGCAAAGGTATATGCCCTTGATGCGGAGGATGAGCTGTGCCGCAATTCCTACCTCAACTCATCGGAGCAGATAGGCCGCCCGTATACCGTGGAGCCGGATGTCCTTCTGTCTGACGGGGATGAGATCGATCCCGCCGGGATAAAGATAAAGGTTTATGCGACCCCGGGCCATACGCTCGGTAGCTGCTGCTATTATATCGAGAGCAGGAAGTGGCTTTTTTCCGGCGACACGCTCTTTTGCGGCTCGATCGGAAGGAGCGACCTTCCGACCGGGAACGGCGAGCAGATCATGGAAAGCGTACAGAAGGTCGTCGACACGTTTGACAGCGATGTGAAGGTCTACCCCGGGCACGGCGAAAGCACGACCATCGGGGAAGAGAAGGCCTATAATCCGTTCTGCAGATGATGAACGTAGCAGTCAGCGACAGCAGTTTTTCCTATGACGTGCATTCTCTTGTAAAAGCCTTCTTTCCCGAGGAAGACATCAAGATAGTGGGCATCAATGATGAGGCGGCACTACATGTTGCGGTGGGAAAAGATACTGTATCAGTCAGCGCTGACCGGAACGAAAGAACGGCTGACCGTGCGGAACAATTTACTGCACTTTCGCGGCCCGATGTAAAAAACGTCCTTAAGAGAAATTTATACTCGGTACTCTCGGAGCTTACCGGAAAGAGTCTTCCATGGGGCACGATGACGGGCATCCGCCCGGTCAAGGTGCCGATGAAGATGATAAGGGAAGGGGAGGATGATGAAGAAGCGGCACGGTACATGAAGTCCGTGTACCTGTGCTCGGATGAAAAGGCAAGGCTTGCCGTGTCCATCGCGCATACGGAGCTTGGCGTGATATCATCCCTGAATCCCGACGGCTTCAGCCTCTACATTGGCATTCCTTTCTGTCCGAGCACCTGCATGTACTGCTCGTTCACTTCCTATCCGATAGCCCTCTGGGCCAAAAGGACGGGAGAATATCTGTCGGCCCTTCGGCGCGAGATCGATTATCTCGCCGGATATTACAGGGGAAGACGCGTTGATTCCGTATATATAGGAGGCGGAACGCCGACGACGCTGTCGCCTTCGGAGCTTTCGGACCTCATAGGCCATATCCGGGCCTCTTTTGACACATCAGGCCTGCTTGAGCTTACCGTGGAAGCGGGAAGGCCCGACAGCATAACGGATGAGAAGCTTCGGGCGCTTTCCGGAGCGGGGGTCACCAGGATCTCGATAAATCCGCAGACCATGAACGACGCAACGCTTGCGCTCATCGGCAGGGCACACAGGTCCGAAGATGTGTACGCCGCTTTTGAAAAGGCGAGGGCCGCGGGATTTTCGAACATAAATACCGACATCATACTCGGGCTTCCGGGTGAGGATGAAAAGATGCTCGCCCATACGCTCACCGAGATAAAAAAGCTGTCTCCGGAAAGCCTGACCGTGCATTCCCTGGCGATAAAGCGTGCCGCCGGCATGCATGCCTACCTTGAGGAACACGGCGTAACGTCCGTCAATACGGAGGAGATGATGGCCATGGCGGCTGATGCCGCCGCAGAGCTTGGCATGAAGCCGTATTACCTGTACCGCCAGAAGAACATGGCGGGCAATTTTGAGAATGTCGGATATGCGCTTCCGGGAAAGTACGGAGTGTACAATGTCGCCATCATGGAGGAGGTTTCCGACATAGCCGCAGCCGGCGCCGGCACGATATCAAAACACGTCATGGGAAGCCGGATAGAGCGGTGCGACAACGTCAAGGACGTCGGCCTGTACATGAGCAGGATCGATGAGATGATAGACAGAAAGAAAAAACTGTTTGAAGGGGAATGAAAAAATGGCTATGGTAAAAAAACCGACAACGGGAATGAAGGATATACTGCCTGACGAGATGAGGCTCCGTGACTATGTCACCGGGCTTGTGAAGG
>JAILRP010000096.1 GCA_024698075.1 Lachnospiraceae bacterium | reverse complement strand
GCCGCGGTGTCGGCCGGTATGACTTTATTCCCAAAGCTCGATGCCACTGAAAGTGCGATGCCGAGGTCTATCGCGGGTTCGTTCATCCTCATCCCGCCTGCGACATTTATGTATGCGTCGCACTCCGCCAGTTTAAGGCCTACCCTTTTTTCAAGCACCGCCATCAGAAGATTTACGCGGTTTATGTCCGTGCCTGTCGCCTGCCGGCGCGGTATCCCGAATCCGGAGCGGCATACGAGCGCCTGTATCTCGACAAGGAGCGGACGTGTCCCTTCCATCGCGCATACGACGCACGATCCCGATGCATCCTCCGGACGTCCGTTCAGCATGTACTGCGAAGGGTTGCCGACCTCGGAAAGTCCCGATGACAGCATCTCGAAAACGCCTATCTCGTTCGTGGAGCCGAACCTGTTCTTGACCGCACGGAGTATCCTGTATGATGCAAAGCGGTCGCCTTCGAAATAGAGCACGGTATCGACCATATGCTCGAGCACACGGGGTCCCGCAACGGTCCCCTCCTTTGTGACATGCCCCACGATGAAAACGCTGACGCATAAGCTCTTGGCGATCATCATGAGCGAATTGGTGGCCTCCCTGACCTGTGAGACGCTGCCGGGCGCGGATGAGATGTCAGATGAGTACATGGTCTGAATGCTGTCTATCACGACGGCCGACGGCTTATGCTTCCTGATGACTTCTTCTATGGCGGAAAGATCTGTCTCGCACAGGAGCAGCATCTCCGGGGCAAATTCGCCGATCCTCATGGCTCTCATCTTGATCTGGGCGAGCGATTCCTCTCCGGAGATGTACAGAACCTTCCGTCCCTGCGCGGCAAGATTTTGGCACACCTGCAGGAGAAGGGTTGATTTTCCGATCCCGGGGTCTCCTCCAACTAAAACAAGGGAGCCCGGTACTATACCGCCTCCCAAAACCCTGTCAAGCTCAGTCATCCCCGTTTTGAACCGTTCCGCCGCTTCAAGCGATACAGCCGAAACGCTTGTCGGCTCCGGAGAGTCGGCTGACCTGACTGACCTGCCCGATCGCGCGCTCTTGCCCGCCGGCTCTTCCACGAATGTGTTCCATGACCTGCATCCCGGACACTGTCCCATCCATTTGGATGATTCATATCCGCATTCGCTGCAGAAGAACGAAGTGGAAGGTCTGCTTTTCGCCATTGACTATTCTACAACCTTTACGCTTATTTCCCCTTTTCCTTCAAGCTCGACTGAAAGGCTGAGCTTCCCGCCAAGGTTGGTCCTCATTCTCCCCATATCCCTGCCTGCAACACTGACGCTGTATTCCGAGTCTTCCTTGAGTCCGACCGTTATCATCGCGTCCTTGTCGCCGCAGACCGTGAAGGACACGCCGTTGGGCATGACCTTGAAATCATTGACGCTCGTCCCGGGCTCGGACTCATATACGAACATCCCGTCCCGTTCGAGCTTAGTGAGCTCCCTGAATGTCTTGACTTTGTAAAGATTGCCGTCAACATCAAAATCCTCGACTTTCGCCTTTGCATCGAGCGTGTGATTGCCGAAGCTGATGCCGGCATCATCCTTACGGATCAGTTCAGTAACTGCAGCCATTGCCTTCCTCCTCTCACCTGCGTGAAATACTATACTTATTATATGCTAATTCTCATCATTTATCCATATTTTTCATCCGAAAACGATCTTATCGCCTTTGGCGCGTATGGTGACCACATCGCCCTCCTTGAACCTGCCTTCGAGAAGCTCGAGTGCGAGCGGATCTTCGAGCATGGTCTGGACCGCCCTTCTGATCGGTCTTGCACCGAATTTCCTGTCGGTTCCCTTCGCGGCCACGAGTTTTTTCGCGGAATCGGTTATCCTGAGCTTTATGCCCTTAGACTCGAATGCACGTTCCGCAAGCTCCCTCGTCTGCAGCGTCACGATCTTCTTGAGGTCGTCATCATTGAGCGTGCGGAACACGACGATCTCATCGATACGGTTGATGAATTCGGGCTTGAACGTATTCTTGACTTCCTCCATGACGCCTGACTTCATGCGGTCGTGGTCGCTCTTCTCATCGGTCTGAGTTATGAATCCGAGCTTTTTCGGGTCTATTATCCTGTTAGCCCCGGCATTGCTCGTCATGATGATTATCGTATTCTTGAAGCTGACCTTCCGTCCGTTCGAATCGGTGATGTGGCCGTCGTCAAGCACCTGCAGGAGTATGTTGAAAACATCCGGATGGGCCTTTTCGATCTCGTCGAACAAAACGACCGAATAAGGATTCCGCCTGACTTTCTCTGACAGCTGTCCACCCTCTTCAAAGCCGACGTATCCGGGAGGTGAGCCTATCATCTTCGAGACCGTATGCTTTTCCATGTATTCCGACATATCGACGCGGATAAGGGCGTTCTCCGTCCCAAACAGCACCCGCGCGAGCGTCTTTGACAGTTCGGTCTTGCCGACGCCCGTAGGTCCCAAGAACAGGAACGAGCCTATCGGCCTGTCGGCCTCTTTAAGCCCGACACGCCCGCGCTTTATCGCACGTGCGACGGCGCTCACGGCCTCAGACTGCCCTATGACCGACTTGGCAAGTTCTCCCTCAAGCTTTAAGAGTCTTGCCGTTTCGGATTCGGAAAGCCTTTCGACCGGTATCCTGGTCAGGGACGCGACAATGCTCTCGATATCCTCTTTCGTAACATGAACCGTGCCATTGCCTTTTTTGCCCGATGACTTTCTGTCGATCTGGCGCACGATCTTTTCGGCCTCCTTCTTCTTGGCCGAAAATCCCTCAATATCGTTGTTCTTGAGGCACTCCTCTTCCTCTTTCTCTATTGCACGGAGCTTATCTTTGAGCGTGCTCACTTCTTTCGGATCGCCAAGCCCCTTAAGGCGGACCTTTGAGGCCGCCTCGTCTATGAGGTCAATGGCCTTATCCGGAAGAAACCTGTCGTTTATGTAGCGTGCGGACAGTTTTGCCGCGGCAGACAGTGCGTCATCATCATAGACAACGCCGTGATGCTTTTCATAAGACGGCGCAATGCCGTGAAGTATCGCTATCGTATCTTCTTCGGAAGGCTCTTCCACATAGATCGGCTGGAATCTCCTCTCGAGCGCGGCATCCTTCTCGATGTGCTTCCTGTATTCGTCATATGTTGTGGCGCCGATGAGCTGGACCTCTCCGCGCGCGAGCGAGGGCTTCAGGATATTGCTCGCATCTATCGAGCCCTCCGCTCCGCCCGCTCCGATGAGCGTGTGCACCTCATCCATGAACAGCAGGATGTTGCCTTCAGAGATGACCTCGCTTATGACACGCTTTATCCTCTCCTCGAACTCACCCCTGTATTTGCTTCCGGCTACCATTGCCGACAGGTCGAGAGTCAGGAGCCTCTTGCCCGCTATCGTATCGGGCACCGCCCCGGCAGCTATTCGCTCCGCCAGTCCCTCGACTATCGCGGTCTTGCCGACACCCGGCTCGCCGATGAGGCAGGGATTGTTCTTGGTCCTTCTCGAAAGCGTCTGGATCATCCTCGTAATCTCGGTATCCCTTCCCACTACCGGATCGAGCTTTCCGTCCGCGGCAAGCGCCGTAAGGTCGCGGCTGTACTGCTCTATCATCATGCCCTGTGCTCCGCCGGCATGCCGTACCGTCGCCTTGATCTGCTCCTTGTAATCCTCAAGGTTCTCGCCCATCGCAACGAGCGTGTCCGCAAAAAGCTTCTGCGGGTTCACCGACAGCGTGTTTATGAGGCGGAGTGCCAGATTGTCCGCATCGGAAATGATCGCGAGCAGGATATGCTCCGTTCCTATCTCATCGGAATCAAACGATTCCGCAAGTTCCTGTGCAAGGTCAAGTATCGACTCGACCTTCGGCGTGAAGCCTTCCCGCTCCTTCTTGGCAACGTGTCCGGGAAGAGCGATCTGCTCGTCGATGAGCTTTACAATCTTCTCCTCGTCTATGTCATTTGCGGCAAGGACCATAGCGGCCGCGCCGCCTTTCTCCATGCAAAGGGCCAGGAGCAGATGCTCGCTCCCGATATAGCCGTGCTTGAATCCGTCGGACAGCTGCTTTGCGAGCGTCAGGACCTGCCATGCCTTCTGTGTATATTTTCGTGCCATTTACTGCCTCCGTCAGTCAAGATTCAGGAATTCGAACTGGAAATCCTCATCGAGGTCGTTATCTTCCGCCTTTGAAGCTATGTACTGTTGCTGCTCGCGGAGCCTTTCCGCCTCGAGCCTCTCGTTCTCTATCCTGCGCTGTTCCTCGATGCGCTGCTGCTGCTCAAAGAGCCGTCTCTGACGCTCCCTCTGGTCTTCCTCATGAAGTACCTTAGGCTTGTCTTCTATATCCTCCGGCCTTACGGTCTTCTTGCGGGGAGGAAGTGCCTTCGGCTTTTCCTTGGGTGCATCCGAACGGTCGCGTTCAAAGGTGCTCCAGTCCATCGGAGTGGCTTCCTCGTAGCCCTGAGCGCGGCGCTTTGCTGCCTTCTTTTCTTCCTTGGCGCGCCACTTTTCTTCCCTCTCAAGCTCTTTTCTCTCTTTTCTCGAAAGAGATCTGTAATACTTTTCGTATTCTATGTCTTCGTCGGCTTCCTCTTCTTCGGCCTCTTCTTCTTCGCCGGCGTCTTCTTCGTCGTCTTCGGGCTCTGCCTCTTCTTCTTCGGCTTCTTCCCTTATATCTTCTTCCTCATCTTCCCCGTCTTCTTCGTCGTCTTCGTCCTCTTCCTCGTCATCCTCATCTTCGGCTGCATCCGACATCGACCTTCCGACGAGGGAGGCTGCCGTTACGGCTCCGGGCTTATGCTGTCTCGGTGCCGGTCTGTCATCCTCCTCTTCCCCTTCGTCTTCCTCATCTTCTTCGTCGCCGTAGTAACCGTCATACATGGCATCAAGGTCCTCGGCATATTCACGGAGCCTTACCGCCAGGATTATCACGGTTATGATGAAGATGAGCGTAAGGCCTGCGAGCCCTAAAAGCAGTATCTGCTGAACGTTTCTCGGAATGTATTCGTCAAGGAATCCGGCTCCCTGATCCTCATCGGACTCGCCTTCGCCTTCTCCCTCAGACTCTGCGGCCGCATCGGTCACAAAGAACCTCTGGTATGTTCCCTCGTTCTTGTCATATCTGTACCATCCCTTGTTGCCCTCGGAGCTCATCGCATAAACGAGGAAGAAATCGGAGGGGTTCATCCCGTTTATCTCCTCCGCTGTCCCGGATGCAACGGATGTTTCCATGAAAGCGGTAAGTGTCTGTCCCGCCCATTCAAGGACGGCTTTCGTGTAGCCCTCGGGAATGCCGCCCTCGCAGTCCGGAAGAACGATGATGAAACGGTTTTCGATCCCCTGTATCATCCTGAATTCGTTGAGCGATGTTCCGTCATATATCATGAACCTTCCGTCGGAGCCCTGCGCATCGGTAGTATAAAGGAGCGAAAGATCTCCCATGTCAAACTTTGCGCACTCGACGGTCTGTCCGTTGTAATCCGTGGTCTCCTTGTGGAACAGGACCGGCATGAATTCCTCGGCGAACACCGTCTGTATCGTCCTGCCGTCGCCGGCATCAATAGTTCCTTCCGAAACACCCGTGTCGGTAAGGTCTGCGCCTTCCGAATCCGCCGCGGTATCCTCGCCGTTAACGCTGACCGTCACCGATGCGGACTCCGTGGAATCCTCACCGCTGGCCGTTACGCTTATCTCGGCATTTCCGCCGGAAAGCGTCGTGAACGTGATGTCAGCCTTCGTATCCTTGAAAGTCACAAGACCTCCGCCGCCTCCGCCGTACTCTGCGGTGCAGTCCTCAAAGTTCAGCCTTGCGGATGAAAATTCAACCGATATATCGGGGGGCGCCGCGCCCTCAAATCCTTCAGCGTCCACCGTTACCGTTATGGTCTCACCCACTTCGCAGCTGTCCTTGTCCGCCGATACATTGAGCGTATCCGCAAATACCGGGCAGGCAAAGGCCGCCGCAAAGAGCACTGCCATCGTAACTGTCTTAAATAAATGCTTCATGATCTTCTTCCTTCCTGGGTGGACCATGGGGACGGAGTCAGTGGTCCATTTTTGACTGAATTATCTTCTGTCCGTACTATCTTCTATCTGTACACCGTTATGGTGTACGCCTTTATCGCGCCGTTCTGTGCCTTACACCCGACATACAGCGTGTTCGTGCCCGGATTTATCGGATATACTCCGGTCCCTCCGACCGAAGACGACGGGCTTACCGCCGCTGCCTTGATCTCAACGGTCTCCTGGTCCGGGCTCACCGTCACCGTGTATCTGTCGGTCACGCCCGAGAATGCGGGAGAAAGCTCTCCTCCGCTGACAGACAGCGACGCAAGGTATGTGTTCGGGTTCGAATCCGATACGGGCTTAGCGCACTGTCCGCTTGGCATGCCGTGATAGAACGGTATCCTGAAAGTCAGCTCCTCATCATCTCCGAGATACGCGAGCTGCAGTCTCGAGCTCTCGGATGAGGCTGCCTGGATGTTCGACATATACTGATGAGAGTATAACGTATTTTCCCTGTTGACAACATTAAATTTCTGGAAATAAAGTGTGTTCTGTCCTTTTGACACGAATTTCTCGGACAGGTACTTGCCTCCGCCGTATATCGACTTGGCCCTTGTGTTCCACGGACGGCCGTATTCCTCATCCGAACCCTTCGCATAGATGAGTCCGTTGAGCGTCGCGCTTCGTCCGCTGTACGCATATGCTCCGATATTGAAGAAGTTAAAGTAGCCCTCGTATCCCGGCACGTTTCCGGCGATGCTCTTGCTGTTTCCGGCAACTCCCTGTTCCTGGAGCGCCCTTCCGGCAAGAAGATACGGACTGACTCCGGTCTCTTCTCCCACCTGCCTGAACTTCTCCGCATAGCTGAACACGCTTCCGTCGGAATCGCTCACTTCTCCGCTCATGAACGTTCCGGTCAGCATCTTCGAAACGCTTCCCGTGGTCTGCGTGGCTGAATAGTCAAGCTTCTCGAACATATATATGCCGCTCTCATTCAGGAAGTTCCTCGGATCCATGTAATATGCGATAAGCTCCGGCGATGCTGATGCCCAGCTGCCGCCGTCGAAAGTATACCACTGGTTCGTCGACTGGTTGTATGCCTGCGGTGCGGTCGACTTCCATGATGCGATCGAATTCTTGGATACGAGGTTCTTGCCGACGGAACACTCCGCCTTAAGGGCATCCGCCCATTCGAGCCCTGTGTCCACCGCCTCGAACTTCCAGTTAGGATGCTTGGAATGTATTGTCCTAAGAGAGTTCTTATAGCTGTCCGGGAGGCTTTCTATCGACTCCTCAAAATCCTCGGACCCCACCGGTGCCTCCCCTATCTCGCCTTCGGCGCGCACCGTCAGGTCAGACCTGACATAGCCGGTCCTTTCGCTTCCCAAATACGAAAAAGACACCTGGTACCAGGTGTAGTTGTCGCTTCCGGATGTTTCTTTTGTAATGGTGAGTGGATGTCCCGTTGAGAGCTGGCAGACGATGCCGCCGTCAACCGGTGCCTGCCTGATCCTCACCCCCACACCTTTTATCGATGCGGATGAAGAGTCGGAAGCCGGACCCGTGTCCGACACCACCTTCTCCTTCTCCTCGGGAGGCGATGCGGCAGCATCGCTTCCTATTATTGTCCTTGTCGTCTGCATGACCTCTTTGACTTCCTTGGTCACTGTGACGTAATCCCTTGCTATATAACCGCTTACCTCTTTGCCGTCCAGGGTCGCCTCGATCTTGACCCATTCCCTGTCGGCTGCCTTTTCAACTCCGAGGAGCTTAAGCCCTATGCCCGTATTTACCGTCCCGACTATGTCACCGGCCGTGCTCGCGCTGCTCCTTATCCTGACATTATTGCCTTTCACAATGCCGGCTCCCGGCTCTATCGTCCTGACCGTGCCTGATGCGTCCGCAGTCTCTGTCTTTTTTTCCGTATCGCCCTGTTCGGTTCCTTCCGGCTTGTTTTCGGAAGTCTGGGCATCGTCTGCTTTCTTCTCTACGGTCTCTGATTTTCTGATAAGGTCGCTCCTTACAAATCCCGTCTGGTCACCCTTCCTAACCTGGTACCATATCTGTCCGTCGCTCGCCTTTCCTTCGGCAAGTATGCTGACAAGATCCCCGAGGTTCAGATACGTTACGACGCCGGAACTCTGCGTGGCATTCTTGCGCATCCTTACGGAAGTGCCGCTGACCATTCCGGCCTTTCCCGTGATCTGGCCGCCTGCAGTAGCGAGCGAGGCCGCCGTGGAAGCCGCGGGGGTTGCTGCCGGTGCCGGTGCACTCGAAGATGCCTTCGCGTTCTTAACGAGGGAATCACTTACTTTTACCTGTTTTTTGGTCTTGGAAACAAGATCGGAGCGGATGTATCCGACGGAAGTCCCAACGGCTATCTTGAGCCATGTGTTCCCGTCCTTGCCTTTCTCCTCTCCGAGGATCGCCACTTCGTTGCCCGAAGAGACGCAGAAAGAAACGGCCGATGAGGTAGAGGCGGCTGCCCTTACGAAGCCACTCTTGGCTTTGACCGTTCCGGATGATACGGTCATACTATGGACCTGTACCGGGAACGCGGCCGCAATACCTGAAGATAAAAGGATTGCGGCGGCCATCCCCATAGCGATACGACGTTTCATAATATACCTATTCCCCTTTAAGTATATTAAGACCCCTGTCTTAATCATCTCAATCGACTCCCCGGGTCAATTGAAGAAACTCTAAGACAATAATACATTCAGTTTTAATTTATGTCAACTAAAACTTTACAGTAATTACTTTACCGCACTCTTCGCGATATCTGTTCTCATGTACTTATTGGCGAAGCTGATCCATTCGGTCGCTTCATAAGCCTTGGCCCTTGCCTCGGCAATATTGTCACCGAGTGCAGTGACGCCGAGCACCCTTCCGCCGTTTGTGACCACCTTGCCGTCAGAAAGCTTCGTTCCGGCATGGTAGCAGAAATAGTCATCCTTGCCGTCGAATGCCTCTAGCCCCTTTATCTCAAATCCTTTCTCGTAATGCTCGGGATAGCCGTCGCTCGCGAGCACAACGCACACCGCGGCCTTGTCGGAAAACTTAAGGTCCGTTTCGTCAAGCTTTCCGTCGATGCAGGCAGACATTACATCTATTATGTCGTTCTCGAGCCTGCACAGCACAACCTGCGCCTCGGGATCCCCGAACCTGGCATTGTATTCGAGCACCTTCGGCCCGTCATCGGTCAGCATGAGCCCGAAGAAAATCACTCCCTTAAAAGGCCTTCCCTCCGCGGCCATGGCATCGACCGTGGGCCGGAAAATGTTCTTTTGGCAAAAATCATCGATCTCCTTTGTATAGAAAGGACTCGGGGAAAAATTCCCCATGCCTCCGGTGTTGAGCCCCTCGTCGTTATCCTTTGCGCGCTTGTGGTCCTGTGCGCTCGACATCGTCTTTACCGTCCTGCCGTCAACGAACGAGAGCACCGAAACCTCGCGTCCGGTCATAAATTCTTCGATGACAACGGTATTTCCGCTGTTTCCGAACTTCTTGTCGACCATCAGCGTATTGATGCCCGCTTTTGCCTCTTCGAGGGTATTGCAGATCAGCACCCCTTTTCCGAGCGCGAGCCCGTCAGCTTTAAGGACTATCGGCATCTTAGCGGTCTCAAGGTATTCGAGCGCCTTGGCCGGATCGTCGAAATTCTCGTATGCGGCCGTGGGGATGCCGTACTTCTTCATAAGATTTTTGGAAAATGCCTTGCTGCCCTCGAGTATGGCGGCATTGGCCCTTGGCCCGAAAGTCCTGATCCCCCTATCCTCGAATACATCCACGATCCCGCCTACAAGCGGGTCGTCCGGCCCTATTATCGCAAGGTCTATCTTCTTCTCCACGGCAAGATCGGCGAGGGCATCAAATTCCATCACTCCTATCGGAACGTTCTCGGCTATCGCTGCCGTACCCGCATTCCCGGGTGCACAGTAAATCTTCTCCGCCTTCGGCGACTTTGCAACTGCGGCCGCTATGGCATGTTCCCTGCCGCCTCCGCCAACTATGAGTATGTTCATGTCTGCCTCCTGTGTGTTTACTTAAATATCCTGTCTGCCTGCGGCTATCATTTCGATCGCCTTCGGCAGTATTATCCATTCAGCCTGCTCCATCACGCGCTTCTGTAAGGTCTCCGGCGTATCCCCCTCTTCGACCTCGACTGCTTTCTGAAGTATTATCGGGCCGGTGTCGGTACCCTCGTCCACATAGTGGACCGTCGCGCCCGTGACTTTCACCCCGCGCGCAAGTGCCGCCTCGTGGACCTTGAGGCCGTAAAATCCGTCCCCGCAGAACGAAGGTATGAGCGACGGATGGATGTTGATCACCCTGCCGGCGAATGCCCTTATGAACACGGGCGGCAGGACAACGAGAAATCCGGCAAGCACAACGAGCCCTATATCCCTCTTTGCGAGAAAGTCAGCCATGTACGAGCCGTATGCATCCATGTCGGCAAAATCCTTCGGGCTTATGCACTCCGAATGTATGCCGTGTTCCTTCGCACGCTCGAGCGCATAGGCGCCGGCTTTGTTCGATATGACGCAGTCTATCGACACGCCCGGAAGCTTTCCGGCCTCGGCGCTGTCGATTATTGCCTGCAGGTTTGTGCCGCCTCCGCTGACTAACACCGCGATCTTCAGCATAACGTCACTCCTTTTTCACCCGATGTGATGTCACCTATGATATACGGCTTCTCGCCCGCTGCCTCAAAGCATGCCATGGCCCTGTCCGCATCCTCTGCCGGAACCGCTATGACCATGCCGATGCCCATGTTGAACGTATTGTACATCATCTTCTCTTCAAGGCCGCCCTTCTCCTTCATAAGTGAAAAGATCGGCGGTATGTCATAGGAATCCCTGCGGATCCTTGCATGTGTTCCGTCAGACAGCATCCTTGGGACGTTCTCGTAAAATCCGCCGCCGGTTATATGGCTTACCGCCTTGATGTCTATGCCGGCTGCCATCGCGGCCTGAAGTGCCTTTACGTATATCCTCGTGGGTGCAAGGAGCACGTCGCCGAGCTTTCCCGAAAGCTCATCATAATATGTGTCAAGGCTCTCCGGCGTCATCTCGAATATCTTACGCACGAGCGAAAATCCGTTTGAGTGGACTCCCGACGATGCGAGGCCGATGAGCACATCCCCCGCGCGAAGCGTGCTTCCGTCTATTATCTTCTTCCTGTCAACAATCCCTACCGCAAATCCCGCGAGGTCGTATTCATCCTCGGGCATGAGGCCCGGATGTTCCGCGGTCTCACCGCCGACGAGGGAACAGCCTGCCTGCCGGCATCCTTCCGCCACACCCTTTACGATGGAAGCGATCTTTTCGGGATGATTTTTGCCGCAGGCTATGTAATCAAGGAAGAAGAGCGGTTCCGCTCCTCCGCAGATTATGTCGTTGACGCACATTGCGACCGCATCTATGCCTATCGTGTCATGCTTATCCATAAGGAACGCGAGCTTGACCTTGGTCCCGCAGCCGTCGGTCCCCGAAACGAGCACCGGATCTTCCATGCTCCTGTACTTTTCCATCGAGAATGCCCCGGCAAATCCTCCAAGGCCTCCTATGACCTCGGGGCGGCGGGTCGATGCAACGCATTCCTTTATGAGCTCGACGGACCTGTATCCCGCTTCAATGTCAACACCTGCTTTTTTGTAGTCCATAAAGTATCTCTCCTTATAAAAACGATATCCGTTCCCGGCAGGATATGCCGGACTTCCAAATATTCCGGATCAGATCCCGTAATTCTGCCAGCCGCACTTGGCAAGTTTCTCATCTTTTCTGACCACCGCGTCCTTCATGTCCTCAGAATACTTCTCGAGCTTTTCAAGCAGGGCGTCATCGCCTATCGCGAGCATCCGTGCCGCAAGAAGACCGGCATTGGTCCCGCCGTTTATCGCGACCGTTGCGACCGGTATGCCGGACGGCATCTGCACTATGGAATAAAGGCTGTCGCGCCCTCCGAGCGATGTCGTGTGCATCGGGATTCCGATCACGGGAAGCGGAAAGATCGCCGCGCACATTCCCGGAAGATGGGCTGCCATGCCCGCCCCGGCGATGATGACTTTCGTCCCCTTCTCCTTCGCGCTCTTCGCATACTCAAAAAACACATCCGGCTCCCTGTGTGCCGATATGATCCTCATGTCATAGCTTATACCGAGAATGTCAAGCACCTCGGCCGCTTTGCTCATGACCGGCATATCCGAATCCGAGCCCATAACAATACTGACTGCTGCCATATTTCCCTCCTGGTATAGTATATTGATAAGATCAACCATTCCCTACAATAGTAACACTGCGGCAGGCCTCTTTCAATGAGGTTCCTGCAGGTTCTTCATATCTATGAGCGGCCCGTTGAGCTCCTCGGTCCCGGAAAGTGCGAACATCCCGTCCTTTATGATATATATGGGCTCACCGCCCTTTGGGACGGCGCGTATGTACGCCAGCTCATCATACGGTATCGTGATGTCGGTGTGGCACTGGAAGTACGCAGAGCCCGCGTCGGTCTTCCTCTTTGCGGACACTTCGTTTTCCTTTGCTATTATCTCCTTGCTGTCGGGATTGTATACCTTTACGTCCTCCTCATGGCTGTAGCACGTATCGCCCACCGCAAAATGCGGGCCGGTCTTCTCGGCGATGAGTATCGGCAGGAGCCTTTCTATGCCGTAGTCCCGTCCCATCCTGTAGGCAGTCGTGTTCGTGCCTATCGCGAACTCGCCGATGGGCAGGCTGACGTGCCCGAAAAGAACGTTGTCCTTTATATATTTCCTGCCCTTGTCCATGTCATCATAATTAGAACATGAATAATCACTTATCATGCCTTCGGCGAAAGTCAGCTTCAGATCTTCATAAAGCAGCCCGTTTAAGTAAACCCTTGTCACGTTCAGAACGCCTTCCGTACCGGAAAGCACAGGGGACGTGAACACTTCACCGACGGGGATGTTCACATCGGAAACGCAGTTTTCAAACTTCGTCTCTGCCGCGGGATCAAAGAGCGGACGGAGTGCCACGCGAATGTCCGTAACGTTCTCTCCCTTTCCCTTTATCTCAACATAGTCGGCCGTATCGAGCGCATCGATGATGTGCTGCTGTATGTCTTCGTACTTTTTGTAGGGAAGCGTGTTGAGCTTCACCGTATCGGCAAATATGTCCTCGTAGTCCGCTCCTATCGCCGGTGTCGGGAACGCGATTATCGTAAAGCTCCGCTCCTCGCCGATTATGTATCTGTTGACGATCTCCGATGCCTTTGCGCTGTAGTCGACGGAAAGCTTCTGCGTCCTTTCGCTATGCCGGACCGCCGTCTCTTTAGCCTTCGGCGAAAAAGGCTCCTCTCCGAAAACCTCCATGACGGCGGGCCCGGCATGTGTGTTCGCAAATGATCTCCGCTCAAGGTATGCGCCCTCGAGCACTTCAAGCTTTCTCGTGACAAAGGGAGCATCGAAGTACAGCGCCTCGTCATCCTTGTGGTCGTAGTCATACTGCCTGTTCGGGATGGCGCCGTAAAATCCTATGCGCCCCTTTGATGACTTGGTAAGGGAAAGAGAGCCCGCCCTGTAAATCACGCTTTGAAGCCCCATCTTTTCAAAATTTGCCACGGCGGCGCGGACGACGCGCTCAAATCCGAGGCAGTACCTGATATTGGCGCTCTTCTTCTCATCGATCGGCTTGCCGGCCTTGACGAACCCGATCCTGTAGCCTTCGGTGAACGTATCGGCCATCAGCTGTATCTCTTCATCGGGCAGCGAGCGGAGGAAATGTGCGCACCTTATCTCATCATCGGTCACATATTCGCCCGACAGGTACAGGTACCTGTCGTCATCAAGATCCTCGCTGCAGACTATTCTCCGAAGAAAATCATTTGAAGGATCTACCGTATCCCCTATCCTGCACGGCGTAATTATGTCGCAGCAGTCGCTCTCGAACCAGTATATGGCGGACCTTACGGATTCGGCGGAAGGAAGGCAGTCCTCATCCGCCGCAAGGGTGAACATCGTATGTATCTGTATGAAAAGCTCGGCGAAGATCGTGAAGATCTCCTTCCGGCCCTCATATGCATAGCCGATAAGCCCCCTCAGCTCAGTGTACAGGAACGAGAGCAGGTGGGCCATCTCTTCCGCATCCGGTATTCCCGCTTTCTCAAAAAGCGGGACGATATAGTCGGGATCCGCAAAACTCTTCCCGTAGTTTTCCGGGAGTATGTCCGCGTAAAGCCTGTGATTTTCGGCCGCAAGCTCCTCTTTTGAAACAGACGATATGCCGCCGGACAGTGCGCGCTCAAGTATTGCCGCGAGCAGTATCAGTAAGTCGGTGCATACACCAAAAAACGGCTGCAGGGGCTGTCCGAATGCCTCCTCCGAAGCCGCTTCTTTAATCCTGTCCATCGCGAGCGCATATCGCTCGTCTATCAGTTCCATCGAAGCAGTGTCCACCTCTTCAATCCTCCTTCATGCAAATACGGATATGAGTATCAGGGCCACCCATCCGAGTATCAGGATGCCGTTCATCACGATGGCGGCAATGGCGGGGGCTATGTAAATATCGCGCTCGCCGGTGCTGAGCGTACCGCATATGACGCCGACGATGCTGAGGAGCAGCGAGAACATCCCTATCCCGCCAAAGCCCGCTCCGACCTTTCCGTAAGCGGCGTAGCTTGCCGCGAACGATGCGGCCGTTGCGGCACCGCTCATGACGCCTGCCACTATCCCCATGATGCTCAGGAAGGAATAATGCCTGGTCGTGAACATGAAGCTCTTCTTCTTGCGGATCTTTACCGGCCTTCCCATCTATGCTCCGTACCTGCTGTAGTATTCGTCTATCGCTTTTTTGATGTCATCATCTATGACCACCCTTCCGCCGACCTTTCGGCCGTAAAGGTACTCGGTCACCTCGGCCATTGTCACAATGGCGGATGCGTCAAAACCGTACTTTTCCTTTATCTCGTCAAGCGCCGCCGCTTTCCCTGAAAGTCCTACCTCCATGCGGTTTAAGGACACCATGAGCCCCACGATCTTCGCATCGCCCTGTGCGCTGATGATCGGATATGTCTCTTCTATCGACTTGCCCGAGGTCGTTACGTCCTCGATCATGACGATCCTGTCGCCGTCCTTTATCGGGCTTCCGAGAAGTATCCCGGCATCGCCGTGGTCCTTGGCTTCCTTGCGGTTGCAGCTGTACTTCACATCGCGCCCATATAGTTCGGAATACGCTATTGCGGCCGTCACCGCAAGGGGAATCCCCTTATATGCAGGTCCGAACAGTATGTCAAAATCATCCCCGAAGTTTTCGTGGATCGCCCTGGCATAATACTCGCCGAGCCGCTTTAGGCTGCTACCGGTCACATATGCTCCCGCATTCATGAAAAAAGGCGACTTTCTGCCGCTCTTTAACGTAAAATCGCCGAACTTTAAAACGTCCGATTCAACCATGAACTCTATGAATTCTTCCTTGTAACGCTCCATGGCGCACATTCCTCCCATGCTCCTGTATTCCGGCGGGCAGTGGCATATGCCGCCATCCTCTGCCCTTATAAACTTCGCATTACTTGAACACGTTCACGCGTATGTCTTCCTTCATGTCGAGGACGGCTGCCCTTGCGGCATCCGCAAAGCCTTCCTCCCCGTACTTCGAATATTTCTCCTTCCTGTATGCGGCGATGATCCCGCGTGAGCTGTTGACTATCGCACCGAGCCCGTCGCTGTCAAAGAACGGCACAAGGTCTGCGCCGGTCCCTCCCTGCGCGCCGTATCCGGGAACGAGTATGTATGACTTCGGCATTATGCGGCGGAGTATCTCGCCCATCTTCGGATATGTGGCACCGACAACGGCACCTATGTTGCTGTATGATCCGTCCATTGACATGGACGCCCATTCGCTCACCTTGAACCCGACCGCCTCGTAGAGCGTGGAATCCTCATCGTGCAGCACCCTGTCCTGGAACTCCCCGCTTGACGGATTGCTCGTCTTGACGAGCACGAATATGCCCTTGTCATTTTTATTGCAGGCCTCTATGAAAGGCTTGATGCCGTCCGATCCGAGATAAGGGTTGACCGTGCAGAAATCCTCGTCAAATACGGGAAGCGACGTGCTCCCTACCGTGACGTTTCCTATGTGGGCATTCGCATAAGCCTCGCTTGTGGAGCCGATGTCCCCGCGCTTTACGTCGCCTATCACGATAAGATCTTTGGAATGAGCATATTCTACCGTCTTCATGAAAGCCTCAAGGCCCGGGATCCCGAACTGCTCGTACATGGCTATCTGCGGCTTTACCGCCGGGACTAAGTCGCATATGCTGTCGATTATCGCGCGGTTGTATTCAAGTACCGCAGCGGCCGCGGCCTCAAAAGTCTCCCCGCGTTCCTTTACCGCCTTTTCGATTAGATGCTTCGGGATATATGAGAGCATCGGGTCGAGTCCGGCAACTATCGGGGCGTCTTTTTTTCTGATGGCGTCTACAAGGCGTGATATCATATTCTTCTCCTGTCTTTAAAAAATCCTGCCCAGCATCTGGGCAGGATCAATGGGTACATTTTCTATACCGTTACCATTTCCATGGTCTCGGCATACTTGCGTATGTTCGAGGCGTTTGCATATTTCCTCACCTTGTCGCCGGAGACGACAACGAGCGTGGGTGCCTGCATGACACCATACCTCGCGGCAAGCTCGGCATTCTCCTCGGCATCGATGAGAACGTAGCTGACGTCCTTTAAGTATTCCTTCGCAAGCTTGCAGTTAGGGCAGGTCTTGGTCGTGAACAGATATCTGACGTTCTCGACCGGTTCTACCTCAACTTTTGAATTGCTGTCGGTTCCGGACAGTTTGACTACCGCGGTCAACGGACGTTTCATGCTGCTGTTGGCTATGTCATAAACAACCCTGTTCTTGTATTCCTGGCTCTTGCCGTCGTTCCAGTTCTGTACCGGACGGTAGTAGCCCGTGATCCTCGAGTATACCTCGGTCGCCGTTCCGCAGTGAGGACAGGTCTTGACCTCGCCGGCCAGGTATCCGTGCTCACGGCAGACGGAATAAGTAGGGCTTAAGGTATAGTAAGGAAGCTTATAATTTTCCGCGATCGTATGTACGAGTGATGCGGCTGCCTTCCAGTCGGGAAGCTTCTCTCCGAGGAATGCATGAAATACCGTTCCGCTCGTATAAAGTGTCTGAAGCTCGTCCTGTATGTCGAGGGCATCAAATATATCGGGCGTATAGTCAACCGGAAGGTGTGACGAGTTCGTGTAATACGGAGTATCTCCGGGATGGCCCGCAGTCTTGATGTTCGGCCAGCGCTTTTTATCATGCTTGGCCAGACGGTATGTCGTTGACTCAGCCGGTGTTGCCTCGAGATTGTAAAGATCGCCGTACATCTCCTGATAGTCGGACAGCCTCTCGCGCATATGGTTGAGTACTTCCTTCGTGAACTCCTGCGTCCTTACATCGGTCATGTCGGCGCGGAGCCAGTTGGCATTGAGGCCGACCTCGTTCATGCCGATGAGCCCGATCGTCGAGAAGTGATTGTCAAAGCTTCCGAGATATCTCTTCGTATAAGGATACAGTCCCTCGTCAAGAAGACGTGTGATGACGCCGCGCTTGATCTTGAGAGACCTTGCGGAGATGTCCATCATCCTGTTGAGCCTTCTGTAGAAATCATCCTTGTCGGTTGCGAGATATGCGATCCTCGGCATGTTGATCGTGACGACACCGACCGAACCGGTCGATTCGCCCGAACCGAAGAATCCGCCGGTCTTCTTGCGAAGCTCGCGCAGGTCAAGACGGAGCCTGCAGCACATGCTGCGCACATCCGACGGCTCCATGTCCGAATTGATATAATTGCTGAAATACGGTGTTCCGTACTTGCTGGTCATCTCAAACAGGAGCCTGTTGTTCTCCGTATCTGACCAGTCAAAATCACGTGTGATCGAATAAGTCGGGATCGGATACTGGAATCCCCTGCCGTTTGCATCTCCTTCGATCATGGTCTCGATGAACGCCTTGTTGATCATGTCCATCTCGGCCTTGCAGTCCTTGTACTTGAAATCCATTTCCTTACCGCCGACAAGTGCCGGAAGCTCGGCAAGGTCTGCGGGAACCGTCCAGTCAAGCGTGATGTTCGAGAAAGGTGCCTGTGTTCCCCAGCGGCTCGGAGTATTGACTCCGTATACGAAAGACTCTATGCACTTCTTGACCTCCCTGTAGGAAAGGTTGTCTGCCTTTACAAAAGGAGCAAGATAAGTATCAAATGATGAAAATGCCTGCGCACCAGCCCACTCATTCTGCATGATGCCGAGGAAATTGACCATCTGGTTGCACAGTACCGACAGGTGCGATGCGGGCGCGGATGTGATCTTGCCGCTGATGCCGCCGAGGCCTTCCTGGATGAGCTGCTTTAATGACCATCCTGCGCAGTAGCCGGTAAGCATCGACAGGTCATGGATATGGATGTCGGCATTCCTGTGCGCTTCCGCGATCTCTTCATCATATATCTCGGACAGCCAGTAGTTGGCGGTGACCGCACCGGAATTGGAGAGGATGAGCCCTCCTACCGAATATGTGACCGTAGAGTTCTCCTTGACTCTCCAGTCCTCAACCTTTACATAACTGTTCACGACATCCTTATAGTCGAGTATCGTGGACTTCATGTTGCGCATCTTCTCGCGCTGCTTGCGGTAAAGTATGTATGCCTTTGCCACATCATTGTATCCCGCCTGCTCGAGCACTACCTCGACGCTGTCCTGGATATCCTCCACCTGTACCGAATTCTCCTTCATCTTCGGCTGAAAATCCGCGGTAACGCGCAGGCTGAGCATATCGATCATGTCATTGGTATACTGCTTTTCGCACGCATTAAAGGCTTTCATTATCGCATCGCTGATCTTTGCGATATTGAAATCCGCTAATTCCCCGTCTCGTTTTACTACGCTGAACATTCTGACTACTCCCTTCCTGATAAGACAGTTTGCAGACCCCTCTTAAGATTTGAAATCCGAAAAAAAGTATATCATTGACCTTTTCAATAGTCAACACGAAAATACCATATCTTATGTTAACTTTTTAACATGACCACTATATGTTGTGTTTTTGATCTTATGTGATTGAGGCGCCCGAAACCGCGCAAACTTCACGGTTTGTCCGAAAACGAAAATAAAAAACGGATGATTTTTGCCCACCGTCATCCGTCAAAAAACATGAGTTATTAAAAATTATTGTAAACCATGCACAAAAATCGCCGGAGATTTTTTACCTGCTGCTGAGGAAAACATTTTCGCGTCTGGCGACCTCGTCATCGGGGTAAAGAGCCACGTATTCTTCCATATATTTCTTCGCGGACGAAAAATCATAAAGGTTCTCGCATGCGACCACTCGGTCGAACATGAGCTCGCGCTCGGCTCCCTTGCCTCCGAGCGACAGTCCGGCCTCGATGGCCTCGAGCGCCCCCTCGTAGTCGCCTCCCGCCATCCGGCACTTTGCAAGCTGCTCGTACACGTGGCCTGCCGAAGAGTCGGAACGGATGTATTCCTCGTAGAGCGACATGGCATAGCCCGCATCGCCCAGCGCCTCATATGTCCTACCGAGATACAGGATAAGGTTCTCGCTGCTTCCGCCCTTCTTGGCGTTCTCAAGATCATTCCTCGCATCCGTGTATGAACCGAGATAATACTCGAGCACTCCCTTGTTGTAATCGGACAGGCGGCTGCCTCCGGTCATCGCCTTCTCAAGATACGAGGCAGCTTCGGAATCGTATCCCCTTGCGTGAAGCTCCTCATATATCCCCACATATCTGTCATAGTCATTCGGGGCAAGGGCGACCGTGCGGTCAAAATCGCTCAGCGCCTCGTCCTTCCTTCCCATCTCAAGCCCTATCTTGCCGCGCAGATAATAAGCACCGTCATCATCCGGCCTTATGGCGAGTATCGCATCCGCCGTCGAATGAGCCGCTTCAAGGTCATCATTCTTGTACTGGGCGACCGCAAGGTAATAGGAAATATCTATGTCGGTCTGTTCGACTATCCCGTTCGAATATGTGAGCGCCTCAAGGAATGCCTCCTCTGCCTTTTCGCTGTCCCCCTCACCGAGGAGCGCTATCCCCCGGAGGCGGCAGAGCATCTTATCCCTTCCGAATGTGGCGCACGCCTCATCAGCAAGCGATGCGGCGCCGGCAAAGTCTCCGCCGGAAAGTGCCGCGGTTATGGGCTCCGTCCGGTCTGATGAAGCGCATCCGCCAAGGAACATGGCCGCCGATATTATGATGATGAGCGATTTTGGTTTCATAATCTCTTCCAATGTGCTAAAATTCAAAAGATATGAATTCCGGCATTGATATTTCAATCAAAGATAAGCTGAGGCTCTCATGCAATGTGCTCAAAGCCATTGCATGTTCTTTCATGTTCATAGACCACTTCGGATACGGCGTGATCCACAGATATATGATAACACATTCCATGGACATGCTGCCGCAGGAATACCAGGCGATGAACACCGTCTACGAGATAAGCCGCGGCATCGGGCGCCTTGCGTTTCCCATCTTCTGCTTTTTCATAGTCGAAGGATTCGTACGGACAAGGAGCGTTAAAAGATACATCATCCGTCTTGCGGTCCTCGCCCTGCTGTCCGAGATACCGTTCGACCTCGGCCTTTACGGGAAGATCTTCTACTGGAAGCACCAGAACGTCATCCTTACATTCGTCATAGCTCTTCTTATGCTCTTAACCCTTAAGTTCATAACCGACAACCGCGGAGTGATGTCGGTGCCCCTTTTATATCTGTCATATATATGCACCGTCATCGCCTTTTCCGATGCGGCATATCTTCTGAAGACCGACTACTCATGGAAGTGCATGGTGCTGGCTGCCGTCCTGTATTTTACGAGAAGGCTCGGGGACGCTAAGCTCATCGCCGGCGCCGCCGCCACATGCTGGGAAAAATACGCGTCAGCATCTTTCGTCCTGCTCTACTTCTATGATCCGGATAAAAAACCGAGGTTCAGATATTTCTTCTATCTTTTCTATCCCTTAAACTTCCTCATAGTTTATGCCATAGCATATCTCGTCATCTAACCTATGAACGGCAGGGACTCCTTTACCCGGTCCCTGAAGCTGTCAAAGAACACAGACAGCACCGCCCTTATCCTCTTCTTGTCATCGGGATCCATCTTTTCCACCGCCACGAGGATCTTCGCCGTTATCTCCTTGAAGTTTCCCTTAAAATCATTCAGGTCGCTGACTCCCGCACTGACAAGGACATCGTACATCCTGTCGACAAAGAGCTTCATCTCGCCCGGGTCCGCACGCTTTGCCCATTCATTTACCGATGCGTCCGATATGGAGTATCTTCCTGCAATGTCATCTCGGTAGACAAAATCATCACCTTCGACAAGCCAGTTGAACGGGTCATGCTGCAGTATGCCGACGCTCCTCGACTCTATGACTTTGTAATCCTCCTGGGTCTGAAGCAGCATACCGATGATCGATGAATGAGGGACATACTTTTCTATCCGGCTGCTCACCGCGCCGAAATCAGCATCGGCCAACGTCTCCTTCGTAAATCCGGGACCGTCCTGCGAATATATGGTCTTTATCCTTTCCCGGACGAGCGGCGAGCATTTCATCGCAGAGTAAACGGCAAGGTTTCCGCCTTTTGAATGCCCTCCCACGGTAAAATCCCCGTGAATCCTCTCCGCCGCATAGTGAAGATAGTCGACCGCCTTCACCTGCGCGGGTACAGGCGTCATGAACGCCATGTTGAAGTCTTCCTTCCAGCCGATGAGGTTCTCATCGGTCCCGCGGAACACCACATGGACATCGTCATCCGTAAGATATGCGGTCACGGCGGAAAACTGCATTTCCCATCTGTCGTTCAGAAGATTGATGAAATGGCTGAGCTTTATGTTCCCGAAGCGCTCCGAAGAGGCCATCGCTTCAAAAAGCTCCATGTTGGGCTTTCTGTACCTCTCGTCGGCAAAAAGATCCGATACGCTTTCACATCCTGCGATGCTCCTTACCGATATCGGCTCCATGTCTTCTCCGACGGAAGGCACTATGCCGTCAAGCTTGAAATAGGAAAACTGGGACAGTATGAGGGCATCCACTTTATTGAACGCTTTTTCCAAAAACGGGATGCCGCCGTAATTTTCTATATATCCTACAATATTGTTCTTCAATCTTTTATCCTGCGCTCATTCATCACAAGGTATATGAACATGCCGAGGCCTGCGGCAAACGTGAACAGGGCGATGAACTGCGAGGTGGAGAATATGCCCACCGATCCGCGGTAGTCGTCCCTGAAATATTCGATTATGAACCTTCCGACGCTATAGAGTATGAGATAGAGCGTCGTCGGAACGCCGTCGATATATTTAAGCTTTGCAGGCTTGCCTTCCCTGCCGGGAGAAGACAGAACACAGTATCCGCATACCACAAGGAAAATGACAAAGTTCTCGGCGGCCATGATCGGCTGTGTCGGGATCAGGCGTATTCCGGGAGGTGCCATCGAGCCTTCCGGGAACACGAGTGAAAAGTGCGAGTCCGTCGGCCTTCCGTAGCAGCATCCCGCAAGAAGGCAGCCGAGCCTTCCGAGCGCCTGATTGATCGGCACGCTTGCCGCAAACAGATCGATATACTCCGGAAACTTAAGCTTCTTGATCCTGCAGTATACAAATATGGTGGCGATCCCGGTGATTATCCCGCCGTAGACCGCAAACCCCTCCGATCCGATGACAGACATGGGATCGGTAAGAAACGTTCGGAATTCAACGATGATATGAAGAAGCTTGCCCCCTAAAAATCCTATGATGAGAACGAGCATCGCCATCGTCACGAAATGGTCATCGGAAAGGCCCCTGCGCTTTGCGAGCCGGCTCCCCGCGATGACCGCGGCTATAAAGCCGAGCCCTATCATAAGGCCGTATCCGTGGACCGTAAACTTTCCTATGCTGAACAGATCTATTGCCATTTGTAATCCTTTCCGCCAAAGCCTGCCGAATTTTTAAAAAAAGGCGCGGGTTTCTGCCCGCGCCCGCCTGTCATATTCTTATCACTCCACCGACAGACCGCCCCACTTGTCATCAGGGATAAGTGCGACATATGTCTTTCCGGTGTTGAGGACTATCTCGTTTCCGTCCTTGTCGTAATAACGTGTGGGAGTGACTTCATCCTCCTTTGACCAGGTTATCGGGATAGCCTTGCCCTGTGTGATGAACCATCCGTCACGCTGGAAATCGATCGCGTGGAACATCATGTATCCGTTATCATCAAACTTGACATATCTCGTATTCTGCAGAAGAACGTTCGTGAATCCGAGCTGCTCGTTATTGTTTCCGGGATCCGTATGCTTCTGGCCATACTCAGAATACATGTAGCGGGACGTTGCCGGATCATACTCAAGCTTGGAGCCGTTGTGCTTGAACGGAAGCTCTATCTTCGTGCAGTCCTTAACGGAAGGTGCACCCGAAAGGTCATTGATCTCGCTGTCGCTCTTGACGAACTGATAGTGAGGGCCTCCATTGTAGTACTCATTGTACGTCCTTGAAACGTTTGACTTGCTGTCAAAGTTCTTGTCAAGATCGCCCGTGCATATGTACTCGGTGAACTCCCTTGACTTGCCGTTGTCTATCCTCGAGAACGTTCCCGAGAAATTATCCACATAGGGCTTTGCAAGATAGTCATCGATGTAGAACGGACCTCCGTCATGGCAGACGACCGCGTTCCATTCGGGAGCTATTACAAGGTTCGTGGGACGTGTGCTTCGGATGCTGCCGAGCTGGTCTATCTTCTCCCAGTCCTTGACGAGGACCATCAGACGCGTGATCCCGTCATTGGCGAGTGAATTCGTCATCTCATATACGACATCCGCATATTTTGACAGGCCGTAATGCGGAAGAGCCGTCTTCTCATTGTCGACCATTGCCGCAATGGGCCTCTGGTCCTTGAGAGCCTCGTCTATCCATTCATTGGTCAGCTCGCTCCTGTACATGCCCTCATGCGAACCGTCATCTTCTACGACCTCTGCCGGCTCTTCATCTTCAATGCTGATCGCGGGCGTGTTGTTCACTACTTCTATCTGCGGAGCCGGAGCCGCAGGCGCCGCTGCCTCTTCCTCCTTCTTACAGCCCGAAAATACTAATGCCGCTGAAAGCGCGAGAAGAAGAACTATCCTCTTTTTCATTACCGAAAACCTCCTAAAACTATGCAAAACTGACTGCAATCTTACACATTATATCATCAATTACCGAGAGATTATACCACAATATGATGTGGTTGTCACTATGTAAAAATACAACAGCATATCTCATCTTCCGTTGATGAGCGAAAGTACCTCATTTGTAAACTTCTCGGCACCTTCACGGTTCAGGTGCGACGTGTCGGAAAAATACCTCCCGTCATAAACCCGAAGATCCGTCTCGTATACCATATCGCCGGCCACTGCGGAGAGCTGCTTGATGTAGTTCCTGTACGAGCCGTAATAGTGCTCGTTGAGTTTTTCAAAAGTCGCATCGTTCACCGCGGGCTGCAGGAGCACGATGCGGATGCCGTTATCGTCGCACAGCCGCAGCAGCTTCTGCATGTATAGCGTTATGAGCTTCGCGTCCCCGTCTATTGTCATGTCTTCATACGAGGTTTCATACGACTCATCCCAGCAGCCATCCTGCGTCCCGAACGAGCCCCATCCGTGCGCGGCCCTGAGGTCTTCAAGTATTTTTTCATTCTCCTCCCGCCTTAGCACGAACCGCGATGCATATATCGCCGGAAGATATCTGTTCGGAAGGCCGAGCCTAGCCGAGAGTTCACCGGTCAGCCATCCGTCATGCCGGACGGAAAGTGCGCCGCAGGCTTTTGCATCGGACTGAAGACGGCACAGGTCGGAAAGTCCGACCGCCCTGAAATACTGTGTCCTCGTTTCATAATTATCGATATGCCAGTAATGGAAGGGCGCGAACATGATGACTGCGGTCTTGGGGGCTTCATGATCTTCGAGGTACTCGGACAGGAAGAAGTACATCTCGACGGATGTCGCTCCGCCTGCCGCCATGTTGATGCATGAATCCCCGATGAGTTCCGGTATCAGTGCGCTCATTGCACCCGAGTCGCCGACGATCACGGTATCAAAGTCCTGTGATACGTATTCCCTGCCGGATGCCGCTCCCTTCTTCAGGCGCCATGCGGGATACTCCTCATCCATGTAGCACATCGGGAACATAAGGGTGTATCCGGAAAGTAGCATGAGAGGGACTGCCGCCAGTATGCATTTTACGATAAAAGTTCTTACCTTCATATGATCTTCACATCTTTGAATATATGAATTCCCTTCCCGTAAGGTTTGCCGAGAAAAGGACCGCTGTTATGAGTGCGTAGTAGATGATCCATCTCCAAACGGCGGGAATCCGCTTTATGAGCGACGGAGTGTCCGTATCCCTTCTGTATGCCGCAAGATCCGAGGCGAGCACGAAAACGGCCATGAACAGTGCCAGGCATAAGTTGAAGCGCCCGAGCCCGACAGACGTTAAGTCCCCGGCATCGGAAAACGAAAAACGTCTGAATACGGCGGAAACCGCCGATATGGCAGATGATACGCTGTCATTCGCAAAGAACACGAAAGTCAGCGCGGACAGCATATACACTCCCACCCTTCTTAACGTATTCCTTACGGCATCGAATATGACCATCCCTTTTCCGGTACGGCATATCCTGTTCTTAAGCTTCGCCGTCGCACGCTCCCTGTAAGGCAGCAGCATCTGTCCGGCTATTATGAAGATGCCGTTCAGCACTCCCCATATGACAAAAGTCATGTTCGCGCCGTGCCATATCCCGCTTATCGCAAGGACGATGAATATGTTCACATATTTTCTCACAACTCCGCGCCTGCTGCCGCCGAGCGGTATATATATGTAGTCACGGAACCATGATGACAGAGACACGTGCCATCTTCTCCATATCTCCGACATGCTGAGCGAGAAGAAAGGCTGGCGGAAGTTTTCCTTAAGCTTTATCCCGAGTATGGAAGAACAGCCGACCGCTATCTGGGAATAGCCCTCAAAATCGCAGTACAGCATGAACAGATAAGCCGCCGCGGCAAATGCGACAGAAAATCCGCTGTGAGATCCCGGATCCGAATAGACGTTATCAACAGCTATCGCAAGCCTCCCCGCGACCGCGAGCTTTAAGAAATATCCCCAGAGCATCTTCTGCATCCCCGTCTTTATGTTCTCAAGCGACGGGAACTTCTCCCCCGAGAACTGAGGGATAAGGTCGCCCGCCCGGTTTATCGGCCCCGACAGGATGCTCGGAAAGAACGAAAGATAAAGGGCAAGCTTTAATATGTTCGCCTCCGGCTCTATGCGCCGGTGATACACATCCGCGATATACGATACCGCCGTGAACGTAAAGAAGGATATCCCGAGCGGCATGACAAGACTGAACCTCAGCGGGCTTCCCACGAGCGAAAGGGTAAAGTCAAGGTATTTGAACACAAAAAGGAGAAGTACGGATATGACGGCAAACAGCGCCAGAAGCGCCTTCCTCAGTTTTTTCTGATCCGCAACGGACACAGCATGGGCCGCAATGTATGTGATGATGCTGTAGGCCGCCAGAAGGATGACGAACGTGCCCGCACCGGCAAAGTAAAAAGCATAGCTTAAAAGGAGCAGCCAGATATATCGGAACTTTACCGGGACAAGGTAAAAAATCAGGGCCGCGAGCGGAAACAGCATTATGAACGGTATGGAATTGAACACCATTTCCAATCTTCCTCCTTGTGCCAAACAAACTATTATATTATAATGTATCGAAACTGCGGTTGCAAATCCCGGGGCTGGCCCCGATGGCAGAAAAGGATATTTGGTTGATCATATGAGCACAGAAGATATCAGGACAGAAGAAGAGATCAAAAACAAAGAAGCGGCAGAACCCGCTCAGAAAGTGAACGTGGGGCGCGAGGTCCTTGAATGGGTCATCGTCCTCGTCATATCGGCGGCACTGGCTTTCGCACTCGATAAGTTCATTATCGTGAACGCCAGGATACCCTCCGCTTCAATGGAGCCTACGATAATGACGGGAGACCGGCTCATCGGAAACCGCCTCGCATACATAAAAGAGGATCCGGTACGGGGCGATGTCATAATCTTCCTGTTCCCGGATAATGAAAAAGAGATATTCATCAAGCGCGTCATCGGACTTCCCGGAGAGACCGTACAGATCAGGGAAGGCAAGGTGTATATCGACGGAGCCTCTGCCCCGCTTGACGAGAGCGCATATATCACTTCACCCGCCTACGGTGATTTTGGCCCCTTTGAAGTTCCCGAGGGAGCATATTTCGTGATGGGTGACAACAGAAACAATTCAATGGACTCAAGATACTGGAACAGGCCGTATGTTTATAAGGACAAGATCCTCGGAAAAGCCTGGGCCAGGTACTACAGGCATCCGTCATTCATACAGTGATCATCTTACGAGACGGTACAGCTGCATTATCTCATCACCGCGCGCGAATCCCTCGTTGAAGGCACTTGCGCTTCCCGCGCATACCCCGAGGCAGAGCGCGTCTTCCATGTTTCCGTTCTCCAGATACCCCGCCAGAAATCCGGCAACCATCGAATCGCCGCTTCCCACGGTGTTTACTACCATGCCCGCGGGTGCCGGCCTCGAGTATATCTCGCCGTCCTCGGTAATGAGAGCGGCTCCGTCCTCTCCCATCGATATCAGGACATTTCTCGCGCCCTTATCCTGCAGGCTTCTGGCCGCGCTCTTTATGCCGTTTAAGTCGTTCGGCGAAAATTCTTCATGGAACAGTTCAGACAGCTCCTCGATGTTCGGCTTTATCAGGAACGGGTGGTAGGACAGCGCATTTATGAGTGCCTCACCGGTCGTGTCGAGAATGACTTTCGTATCCCTGTAAGGCAGTTCCGCAATGAACGATGCAAATGTATCGTTTTCCATGTTGGCGGTCGCGGCGCCTGCAAGTATCAGTATGTCATCCTTGCCTATCTGAGCTATCCTGTCGCGCAGCGCGCGCATGCTGACCGCGTCCACGAAAGGTCCCGGTGCATTGACTTCCGTTTCCTTTATCCCATGGAATTTGATGTTTATCCGCGAATGTCCTTCAGGCAGATGCACGAATCCTGTCTTGATCCCGATCCTCTGAAGTCCTTCCTCGATCTCCCTTCCGGTAAATCCGGCAACAAAACCGAGAGCAGTATTGTCGATCCCAAGCTCCTTCAGTACCTGGGAAACGTTTACGCCTTTTCCGCCGTAAAGGTATGTTGCCTTCCTCATCCGGTTGAGGCTTCCGAGTTCAAGGCTGTCGACAGTGACAAGATAGTCTATCGACGGGTTGTAAGTAAGTGTGTAGATCATCTTTCTCCCCTATCTGCAGTAGCCCATGTACTGCATCCTTCTGTATATCTGCTCGCCGAGCAGGCGGTGGTAAGTGCTGTTGCCGTGGACATAATCGTTTCGAAGGGACTTCGGTATCTCTCCCATGTTTATGTCCTCTATATCCTGTGATGTCGGCTTTATCCCGGCATCCTCGAGTCCGTAGTTCAGCATGTACTTCCTTATATCCACAAAATGGTCACCGAAGGAGGCGCCCATTTCCTCATTGACGCGGTCGATCTCCGGGATCCCGCCGGCATACGTCAGGCCGACTACGATAAATTTATCGGTTCCCGCCGTATCTATCATGCTCCTTATCAGGCTTATTATATTTGCGGCGCTCTTTGCATCGGGCAGATCGTTCGTCCCGGCAAATATGACGAGGACATCATCCGGCTTGGCGTCATTTAAGCCGAAAGTCTTCAGCTGCGTTCCGTCATCCACCGCTATCCTTTCACCCTTTTGGGAGCGCTTGAAATAATAAGCGCCGTTCAGCTTGACCAGTTCTCCCTCTATGCCGTTTATGCTGCACGGGTTGATCCCGGCATCGCCATTGTCGAGGAAAAAAACGTGGCCGTCATTCTCGGTCCGAAGGAAGATCGGTATAAGCTCCGTATCCGAAGGGATCACCGTAGCCTTGACGTTGACCCGAAGGCCGCCGGAGCGCATAGCTATCATGGCAGTGTTCTCGGATTCGACGCCGTAGTTTATGACCTCACACCCCGAAAGCTTTCTGAGTATGTCCGGATATGCACTCTGTCCGTCGAGAGATACGGTAAGCGAATCGCCCCAGCAGACTATCCTCGGGATGAGGCCGTCAAACTCCGATACGGGTTCGACAGTCCCACGCCACAGATATTCCCTGTCATCCGTCACGGGAGGGGCCAGCACGGGAATGCTCTCGGCTTCGGGCAGAGGCTCCTTATAGGCGGCCGTCTCCTCCATAGCCTCCTCGGGCTCGGGCGCGGTGACGGCCGGAGCGGCCATGACTTTCCCGGCTTGGATGCGCAGCGCGACAAATCCCGACATCGCCAGTATGAAAAGCAGATATGTGATGACTGTTCTTCTCATAGCATATATTATATCACAACCAAAAAATAAAGGAGAGGCGGCGGTGCGCATCTCCTTTGCTGACTGCTCTTACTGTTTTTCGATGAATTTCCTGATGTAATCCTTTACTTCATCGCGGTCGATACCGAGAGCGAGGGCTATCTCTTCATGAAGCCTGTTCTCTGCTATCCTGAAATACCTCTCGTCTATCGCCGTTGACTTTTTCCCGCTTTCGATCCTTGCCTTTCTCCTGAAGTACATCGTTTTTATGATGCGTATCAGTTTTCTCGGATCTTTGGAATTAACGGCATTGCGGTATTCCGTCTCCCGTTTCTTCTCGTCGGAAATGTTGATCTGGTCGAGGTCGTCTATCTCTTCCATCAGCTTCTCAACTTCATCCCTTCCGAGGGCAAAACGGAGGGCATCATCATCGCCGTCCACCGGAACATAGATCGTCGCGGCATTGTCAAAGCACGGGCGAAGTGTGTAATATGTCCGGTTGGCGGCGGATTTTCCCATGCCGGCAAGAGGGCCGATCTTCTCGATCCTGCATACACCGTTGCTGCACACTACCGTATCACCAATGTTGAACATATTTACCTCCTGTCTGAATTAATGACATAAGATCAAGGACTGCCCGGCCATTTACGTTAACCTGAACTCTCCGACGATATCCTGGAGCTGGACGACGCAGTTCTTGCTCTCTTCAACGAGGCCGCTGGTCTCGCTGGTGCGTGTTACCATGTCGGTGGTCTTCTCGGCTATGTCGGTGACTCCGACTGTCGATTCGCCGACGGTTGATGTGATGCCGCTTATGGCATCGCTTATCTTCGAAATGGAATCGGTCAGGTTGACTATGGATTCATGGACGTCGTTCATGCTCTCCTTGAACTTGACGGCATCATCATTATACTGCTCGCTGACCTGGGCAAACTCCTCATAATCCGCAAGCACGGTCTCCTCGAGGAAAGCGCCTGTCTCGGCAAGGCATCCCGACATGTTCGAAACCGCAGCGTTTACCTCGTTAACTATATTGTTGATGTCGGAAACGGTCGTTGATGTCTGGTTGGCAAGGTTGCCGATCTCAGTTGCGACAACCGCAAAGCCTCTTCCGGCTTCCCCGGCCCTGGCTGCCTCTATCGAAGCATTTAGTGCGAGGAGCGACGTCTGTGAAGATATCGCCATAATGGAATCGGTGAGCGCATTGATCTTCTCGACAGCTTTCGAATCCTCGATGGCCTTATCCGAACGTATCCTGACGGATTCGTATTTCTCTTTCGTCTTGTTTGAAGCGGCAATGGTCTTTTCGCGAAGCTCGGCGGCCCTGTCCATGACTTCCTTCGAAAGGGTATCGCCTGCTTCGGAAAGCGCCTGTATATCCTCGGCTCCGGTCTTCATGTAGCCGATGTTCGCATATATGCTCTCGGTCGTGGCCGCGGTCTGCTGCATTCCCGCCGCAAGCTGCTGCGTCGTTGCCGAGTTGTCCGTGCACATTGAATTGACAACGTTAGTGACATCCTCAAGCTGGTCGACGTTTCCGTTGATCTTCGTGGATGCCTCCTCGATGCTGGCGACCATCCTGCGCAGGCTCTTGCGCATTCCGCCAACCGCCCTGGCCATCACGCCGTTCTCATCATGGCGCTTCACGAGCACGTCAGAATTGGGATTATGACGGAAGTCGAACCTGCTCGTCTTGTCAAGGATGTCAGTGAGCTGCCTGATGGGCCTTACGATGAGAAGGCTCATTGCATACGCACCGGCAAGTGAGATGAGCAGCATGACAGCTGCCACCATGATGCCTATGTTCCTGATCCTGTTCATCGGGGCGAGCGCAACATCCTCATCCGCCGAGATGACGAGTATCTGGTTATCTTTCGTTATCGCATATCCCGCATACTTGTAGGAGCCCTTGTAAAGGTATCTGGCAACTCCGTCTTCGGGTATGCTTCCGGACTGAAGCTGGGAGACGAGGCCTTTTACGACCTCATTCTCAACGGGCGAGCCGATCTTGCTCTCGGTCGGATGGTAGAGCATCGTTCCGTCATCGGCGACAAGGTAAGCATACGAGCCGCTTATGCCGTCAACCGAAATATTTCCGAGGGCACTCGCATAAAATTCCGTCGTAGCCGTTCCGGCCCTGCGGTTCAGCATGTCCCTCTCCGCTTTTGAAACATACTCGATGTATCTCATCGTCACATCGGTTATCTCGCTCTTGGCATTCCTGATAAAGATGAACGTGCAGACCGTTACAGTCACCGCAACGCAGACGAGCACGAGGAGCATGATCTTGGCCGCTATCGAATGGATGAACGAAACCTTCTCCTCGCTCTTCTTTGCATCATTTTTACCCATAACATGTCCCTTCTCGGCCTTTCGGGCCGGCTGTGTTCACAGCGCAGATATGTAAAAATTATACATGAAAACAACGAAAAATACAAGCTTTTTGTGCAGTTTGATGCATATTTTGCGGCATTTCCTGCAGCTCTTTCAGGATCTGTTTTTAAGATTTGCCCGGATGACTTTTGCAAGTTCCTCTATCTTCATGGGTTTGCTGAGATAGTCGGAAAATCCGTTTTCGATATACATCTCCCGTGCACCCACAACGGCATTGGCGGTAAGGGCGATGTATGGGGTTGAGGGATTGAGGTTCCCCGCAAGATCGCGTGTCTTTTTGAGGGCCTCTATGCCGTCCATTTCCGGCATCATATGGTCGAGCAGGATGACATCGTAGATCGAATCCTTGATCTCCTCGATCATTTCAGCGCCGCTGGTGCATAAAGTCACCTCAGCGCCTAGGACCTTCAGCAGTCCGCCCGCAACCTTGAGGTTCATCTTGCTGTCGTCAACGACGAGCACCCTGACGCCCGAAAGGCTCCCGGCTTCTTCGGCCCCGCCGGCCTTGGCAGGCTGTCTTTTCGTTATGTCGCCTATAGGGGTACGGTCCGTGACGGTCTGAGGAATGATCACGGAGAATTCGCTTCCCGACCCGTAGACGCTTGAACATTCGATCGTGCCGCCCATGAGCCTTACAAGGTTTGATGCTATCGAAAGCCCGAGCCCCGTTCCCTCTATGGAGGCGGTGCTGCTGAGGTCAACACGTTCAAACCTTTCGAACAGCTTGTCCCTGTCCTCCTCCTTGATCCCGATGCCCGTATCCTTTACAAGTATCTTGAGCTTTATGCCGTCATCTTCGGCAGGCTCAGACTTGACCGTAAATGTAACACTTCCCTTCGGAGTGTATTTTACCGCATTGTCGAGCAGGTTTATCATGACCTCGCGGATCCGCTTCTCATCACCTATAAGCTTCGAAGGAATGTCGGCCGAAATGTCCTTTATGAATCCGAGACCCTTGTCATCTGCCTTCACGCTGATCATCGTGATGATCCCCGAAAGCAGCTGGCGGGTATCATATTCGGCGTTCACAATGTCCATCCGGCCCTGTTCGATCTTGGAAAAATCAAGCACATCGCTTATTATCTCAAGCAGCGTGCCGCCGGCGCTCTTGATGTTCTCGGCATACTCCTTTACCTTTTCGGACGTATCCTCCCGGAGTATCAGCTCATCCATTCCGAGTATCGCGTTTATGGGCGTACGTATCTCATGGCTCATGTTGGCAAGGAACGTCGACTTGGCCCTGTTTGCGTTCTGCGCCTCGAGCGTATCGGCGCGGAGGCTGCTGGCGTGCCAAACCTCCTGGATAACGGCGATGATCAGAAGTACCAGAAGCCCTGCCGCAACGAATGCCCCGTCATTTGTATGGACCGGCCGGTTTACATGCACAACCTCGGCGATGCTCATGAGCGCAAACCCGGAAAAGCCGACCGCGATCAGGGTATTTTCCCTGTGACCCTTTATGAACGTGTCAAAGATGATCACGACGACACAGTATACCGCCACAAATGCAGTGATGACATTGCTTATGAGCATTGTTTCCGTAAAATCGGCAATGCCGAGAAAATCAAGCAGCGTCAGGGTGACAAAATCCACCAGTATCAGGACACTCATCAGATAATAATCCAGATGATGCCTGCGGTGGATGATGCTGTCAATATAAGCCATGAACGGATAAGGGATCAGCATTATGACGAGATATCCCGTAATGCCGTCGATGAAATAATTCTGAAAAAAGAGCGGGTAAGTATAGCTGTCAAGTACCAGCCATACCGCACCGGCCAAAACTCCGAGACTTAAGTACCAGAGCGGGGATACGGCCCTTTCCCTGGCATACTGTACGATACAGACTACCGCGATAACGGATCCCATCGCGATTATGGCGAATCCGAAGAAGATTATGAACAGGTTCTCCTGAATGAGGCGCATGGCAAAGCCGAGGCGGTTGCCGATATAGACTTCTCCGGGATAAAACTCATCCAGCCAGTACCCGGGGCGGACAACGGTCAGCTCCTTTCCGACATCGGTCCTGCGCAGGGTTATCGGTATCCACATAGCCTTGACGTTCCTGCCGAACTCCGAGTAGCTCAGCCTGTAGCTGTTTCTGAGCTCTCCGTCAATGTACGCATCCAGATCCTTTCCCGACAGCAGGAACAGGCAGCTCCCGTCCGGGATCTCATCCGGCAGCTTCGTCGTCAGCACGACATCATCGACATCCTTTACGCTGAACCCTTCACCATACCTGTACTGCTTCGTGACACCCGAAGGGTCCGTATAAGACCACACGGCATCATACGGCTCGCTCTCGCTCGCATACAGCGATTCGTTCTTTACAAGAAACTGTCCGTAGATAAAAATACCCACGGTAAACAGAAGACACGCATATATGCATATCTTTATCACACGGCCGAACATATGATTTTCACGTCTGTTCTCATTTTCCATATAATACATAAATGGCCCTAGGGTTTGTCGATGGTCCATTTTTCCCCGAAAAAAAGCTTTGCCCCCGACAAAAAATATACATGAAAACCGCGCAAAATACAACCTTATGTGCGTATTCTGCGCGGAAGATGATTCGTGTATTCTTTTCAGTGAAAATGGACCGTTGACAGACCCCGGGGGTCATTTTTCCATTTTGAGGAACATCGATGAATATCCGGGCATGCGGAGGCCGCCGCCGAAATCGATCTTAGCGCCGGAGATGAGGTCATCGGCCGTGCCGCAGCCTGCATCGAAGTGGGCAACGTACTCGTTCTCATCAGCGTTGATGCACACGAGCACTCTCTCGCCGTCCGTCTTCCTCTCAAAGATGCACTGCCTGTTCGTCAGGACTACATTGCGAAAATCACCGTAGCAGAGCGCCCGGCTTTCGGCCTTTGCCTTTGCGAGCGACGCGAGATGCCCCGTCAGCGCATTTTCCCGCGGCTCATCAAAGCACGGGCGAAGCGCCGGATCTCCCATCGACTTGTCGGCCCGCTCTCCCCACTCGCTTCCGTAATACACGCACGGTATGCCGGGCATGCCGAACGCGAGCGAATAAATGAGAGGCAGATGATTTTCGTTCGAAAGGATGCTCGCCACCCTCGTGACATCATGGTTGTCGACGAACGACAGAAGATGCCTTCCGCGGTACAGGCACCAGTTCTCGCTGCCGAACTGCCGCTGCAGCGAGTGGCATATCTCAAAGAGGTTCATGCTGTTGAAGCTCGAGTAAAGGCCCTTGTAGCACTCGTAGTTCGTGACCGAGTGGCACTTGTCATCGCCCATCCATCTGTTATAGTCGCCGTGCAGGCACTCGCCCACAAGGAAAAAACCATCCTTCAGGCCGTCCGTATAAGAGCGGAGCCTCTGCAGGAATTCGGGGGACAGGCAGTATGCCACGTCGAGCCTTATCCCGTCGATGTCAAACTCGTCAACCCAGCCTTTGATGCAGTCGAGTATGTGGGTGACTACCGCCTCGTTTCCGAGGTTAAGTTTCACGAGGTCATAGTTGCCTTCCCAGCCCTCGTACCACAGTCCGTCATTATAGTTCGAATTGCCGTCGAAATTGATATGGAACCAGTCCTTATAAATGCTGTCCCATCTGTATCTCCTGACGTCCTCGAACGCCCAGAAGCCGCGCCCGACATGGTTGAATACGCCATCGAGGACTACCTTTATGCCTGCGTCATGAAGCGCCTTCGTAACCTTCGCAAAATCCTCGTTCGTTCCGATGCGGCTGTCGATGAGCGTGTAGTCCCTCGTGTTGTAGCCGTGCGTATCAGACTCGAACAGCGGTGAAAAATATACCGCTCCAATGTTCATCGATCTTAAGTGGTCTATCCATTCAATGACCTTAAGAATGGAATGATTTTCGCCGGAATGTTCCGGCTTTGCGCCATGGCTTCGCTCCTCGGCCGATATCGGTGCGCCGGGATTCTCATAGGGCGCGCCGCAGAATCCGAGCGGATATATCTGATAGAAAACCGATTCATATGCCCACATGTATTATTCCTCCCCGCGGGCGACCGCTTCCGCTGCCTCTTTCTGTAATTCGGGGAAGTATGACAGGACAGGCTCCTCATCCTTTCCTTCTATCCTTCTGGCAATGTAATTGCGCGTGATCCGAACGACCACAGGCGTCAGTGCGACAACTCCGATAAGGTTGGGGACCATCATGAATCCGTTGAACGTATCCGAGATGTCCCATGCGAGCGAAGAAGTCATGACTGCGCCCGATACCATCATGAGCACGAAGATCACACGGTATATGCGCACACCCGTCATGCCGAACAGATACTCAACCGCCTTGCTGCCGTAGTGAGACCATCCGAGAACCGTCGTGAACGCGAAGAGAAGTACCGCGATCGCCACGAACCACTGGCCCGGACGTCCGAACACGTTGCCGAAAGCCTGCGCAACGAGCGTCGCATCGCTGACTCCTTCCGCCACAAGGCCCGTTGACAGATCGATGTATCCCGATGAAAGAACGACTATCGCGGTCATCGTGCAGACGATGAACGTATCCGCGAACACTTCGAATATTCCCCAGAGTCCCTGCTTAACGGGCTCCTTGACGTTCGAATTGCTGTGCACCATGACCGAGCTTCCAAGCCCTGCCTCATTCGAGAACACTCCGCGCTTGCATCCCTGCTGTACGACCGTCATGACGGCAACGCCTGCTGCACCGCCGGCCACCGCCTTGATCCCGAACGCAAATCTGAAGATCGCCGCGAACATGCTGCCTATCGAGCTAATGTGTACGAACATTATGATAAGGGCTCCGAGCACATAGATGAGGGCCATGAAAGGAACGACACGCTCAGCAACGGCCGCTATCCTCTTGAGCCCGCCGATGATGATGAAGCCGCCGATCAGCATGAGGACTATTCCTATGATAAGATTGACAAGGCTCGTGCCGCCGAACACCGTCGGAGCATTTACGCCCGCAAAGAATGCATTCTCAAGGTTAAGCGTGATCTTGTTGATCTGGCCCATGTTTCCAATCCCAAAAGATGCTATGACCGCGAACAGCGCAAAAAGTACCGCCAGAACGCTTCCGAACTTTTCATATCCCGTTATCTTCCCGAGCCCGTCCTTCAGATAGTACATCGCACCTCCGGACCACTCTCCGTCTTTGTTCTTGCGCCTGTAATATATGCCGAGAACGTTCTCCGAATAGTTGGTCATCATTCCGAGGAACGCTGCCACCCACATCCAGAACACCGCACCGGGACCGCCGACACATATCGCGGCGGAAACACCCGCAATGTTTCCCGTTCCTATCGTTGCGGCAAGCGCCGTGCAAAGCGCCTGGAACTGCGAAACGCTGCCTGCTTCATTCTTTACATGTGAAGCGGGCTTTAAGACGCTTCCTATGGTCTTGCCCATCCAGTGCCGGATGCGCGTCACCTGGAAAAATCCCGTAAGGATCGTAGTCAGAACACCCGTGCCGATAAGGAGCACCAGTCCGATCTTTACCCATATGAAGGAATTGACGGTATCGTTCACGGCTGCTACGGAAGTCATAAAATCACTCATTGTCGCTCTCCTGTCTCATAAGATATTTGCATGCCCTGTTATAAAAAAGGAGCGGTAGCATCTGCTACTGCCCCGTTGCAGTTACACTGAAATATTATACACATATCATACGATATGTAAAGTGCAGGCCTCACAGACCATATTCCCGAAGCATTGCGATCTCTTCCTTATATGGCGGCCTCTTCGCATCCGGATCCTTCTCATCAGCTATGTAAGGTGTCTCGAGTATCTTCGGCACATGCCGAAAATCAGGATGCCACACAATCCTTGCGAGCGCCTCATAGCCGATGGTCCCGTCGCCTATGTTGGCGTGGCGGTCCTTGTGCGCGCCCCTGGGATTTTTGGAATCATTGATATGAAAAACGCTTATCCGCTCAAGGCCAATTATGCGGTCAAACTCGCCGAACACTCCGTCAAGGTCATCCACGATATCGTAACCGGCATCATTTACATGGCAGGTATCGAAACAGACGCTCAGTTTTTCCGGAAGTTTCACCCTGTTTATGATCTCAGCGATCTCCTCGAAGCTAACCCCTATCTCGCTTCCTTTTCCCGCCATCGTCTCAAGCGCTATGGTGCACTTCATTTCCGGAGTCATGACGGCGTCGAGTCCATCCGCGATATATTTTATCGCTTCATCCCTGCTGCCTCCGACCGCCGAGCCCGGATGCAGTACGAGGACGCTGCTGCCCATAGCCTCCGTCCGTTTGATCTCCACTGCGAGAAAATCTTTCGCAAGCTTATACGTCTCGGGCTTGACGGTATTGCCGAGATTTATTATGTACGGCGCATGGACTATGAAATCCGTTATCCCTTCATCCGACATGAGCTTTCTGCCCTCGTCTGTCTTAAGCTCGCTGATGTCTTTTCTTTTTGTGTTCTGCGGCGCACCCGTATAGACCATGAAGGTATTGGCACCATACGACAGTGCTTCCTTCACGGAGCCTAAGAACATATCGGGGCTGTTAAGCCTGCAGTGCGATCCCAGCAATATGTCCTTCATGATCATCACTTAAACAGTTCAAAACTGCATTTGCTGCACACGCATCTGCCGCCCGAGAAAATGTAAAAATCTGTATTCGGACCGCAATTCGGGCACGTGAGCTTTTTGGTCTGAACGGGTGCATCAGCCTGTTCATCCCTTAAATGTGCACCCACAGCTCCGCCTGATACCATTTCAAGTTCTTCGTCTTTCAACATTACTCCCTCCATGTTCATATCTTTTTCTCCTTCATTCTTCGTTCTTTAAAGCCATTCTGTTACTCTTATCCGGCCCATCATTATATTATATCATTTTTCCCGGGCTGTGGCGAGCCCTGTCATGGTCTGTTAATTCCCGCTCCAGAACTCCTCGAGAGCCTCGCCGACATCATCCACGCGGCAGACCGTGTAATCTTTCCATTCCCTCGGAAAGAGGTGCAGGTAGTCGCGTCCCAAAAATCTCTCATCAAGGAGCGCCACGACGCCGCGGTCATCCTCGGTCCTGATAACACGGCCCGCCGCCTGCAGCACCTTGTTCATCCCGGGGTAGCGGTATGCATAGTCAAAACCGTCAAGCCCCATTTCGCTGTAGCACTGCCGCAGAAGCTCCCTCTCGGTACATACCATCGGAAGCGCCGTTCCTACGACTACGGCACCGATGAGCGCATCGTTCTTCAGGTCGATCCCTTCGGAGAAGATCCCTCCGAGCACGCAGAATCCGATCAGCGTATTCCTCTCCGGCTCATCATCTATCGAGTCGTCTATCTCTATCTCCATCATGGGGCCTATGTCCGGCAGCACATTTCCTTCCCCGTCCGCATATGCATGTGTCCGGTCGCTGAACATCCCGAGGAACTCATCCCTTTCCTTCTCGGTCATGTTCGGGGACTGCACCGCGACCCTCTCCCTTGAAGGGTCATGATAGCGCCCCATGTAAAGCTCATATACATCAGAGAGCATCGCAAACGACGGGAAGAACACCATATAATTGCCATCCCGTGCCGATACGACCGATGAGATGTATTCCGCCATCCTGTCGTATTCGCTCTCGCCCCTTCTCGAATATCTGCTCGTGACATCCTTCGCTATAAGAAGGGCGCGCTTTGCCGGATCGAACACGCTCTTTGCATAGACCGCCGCATCCTCCTCATCGGCTCCTAGCATCAGCCGGTAATATTCTATCGGAAGGAGCGTTGCCGAAAAGAACACCGTAAAGGCCGCCCTGTCCGTGCACTGCCTTACCGGATGCGCAGGGTTCGCGCACATCAGGTGTGCCGCGAAGGCGCCGTCCTCCTCATGCTTCGTATAAAGCACGTAGTCTTCCCTTTTCATGCCGTCGTATATGTTGAGAAAATGCCTGACTTCAAAATAAAATGACAGAAGCTCCTCGGAATGCTCGAAGTGCTCATTATCATCAAGGAACTGTTCTATCCTTCCCTGAAGGCGCAGAAGAAGCGCCGCAAACTCTTCAAAGTCGTCATACACCCTGTAATTTTCGCATTCCCGTTTTGCCGTGAGCAGATATCTGTTGCAGCTCTCGAGCGAGCGCGCGAGCCGCGCATCCACATCCTTTACGAGACGCTTTACATCAAGTATCTCTTCCTTTTCGATGCGTGCGCTGTACATCTTCATGGCCCGTTCGGTAAGGTTATGTGCCTCATCTATGAGGAACAGGAACCGCCCGCTGTTCCCGCCCCCGGACCCGTCGCCGAAGAAGCGGCGCAGATAGACGTTCGGATCGAACACGTAATTGTAGTCGCAGATGATCATGTCCGAGAACAGGGACATGTCGAGCGAAAACTCGAACGGGCATACCATATGCTTCTTAGAATAGCTGATCACCGTCTCCCTCGAAAAAGAGTCCTCATTTATGAGCAGGTCATACATCGCATCGTTTATCCTGTCAAAATGCCCTTTCGCATACGGACAGTCATCCGGATTGCATTCGCATTTTTCGAGCGGGCAGATCTTCTCTTTCGCGGTTATCACGACGGACTTGAGCCGAAGGTGGGGGCGCAGAGTCATGAGGCACCCGGTTGCGGCAGATGCCGTAACGGTCTTCGCGGTCAGGTAGAAGATCCTGTCGGCGGACCCCGCCGCCATCGCCTTAAGGGACGGATACACGTTCGCGAGTGTCTTGCCGACGCCTGTCGGGGCCATGACGAAGAGCCTTCCGCCCTCATCTATCGATCTGTATACCTGTGCCATGAGCTCACGCTGACCGCTGCGGTATTCATACGGAAAGTTCAGCGTCTCAATGCTCATATTGCGGATTTTTTTCCAGGACATCTCAAACTGCGCCCACCGCACATATTCTTTCATGAGGGCCGAAAACCACGCCGTAATCTCCTCATTTGAATACAGGCTGTCAAAATACCTGATCTCCTTCGTCTCGGTATTGACGTATGTCATCCTGACTCCGATATCGGGCAGAGAAAGTGCGGATGCTGCCATGAACGCGTAGCATTTTGCCTGGGCAAGGTGCACGCTGTCCGGGCCTTTCAGCCGCTCAAGCTCCCGGTATGTCGTCTTGATCTCATCAATGACCAGATGGGTCGACAGGTCGGGCATCCCGGCATCATAGTCCTCTCCTGCGATGTCTGCAGGCGGAAGTCCCTCCCCGTCAGGCAGGCTGAGCTCGGCCGATATCTTTGCGGCACCATCATTGCCGGCCGGGACTATGACACCGTCGGCCCTGCCGTCTACCGTTATCGTAAAGCCGCTGTGCCTGATATCGCAGGACATATAGACCTCGGCATGGTAGTTCTTCCCCATGCGGCGCTGGATCATGCGGTGTATGTTCGCGCCCTCGAGCATGACCTCGGGACCGGAAGAGCCCTTCCGGCGGCTGTCTATGTCACCGCTCCTCATTATGAATTCAACTAGGGAACGGACGGATATGCGGATCATCGCATCTTCCAACCTTATGCCTCCAAAACAGTGTTACAAAAAAGAGATTACACATTTCGCAAAAAATGCGTAATCTCCGTGAATACATTACAGAAAAAAGATCAAAGGTTATCCCGGATCTTCGTAAGTATGTCGGTATACATGCTCACAAGCTCATCATTGTTTTCCTTTATGAATGCAAGATCCCCGTCAGCCGCTGCAAACTCAAGCGCCTTGGCCTTGGCCGAAAGCTCCTCGGCACCGATCGTAAGGCTCGTTGACTTTATCGCGTGAGCGGTAACCCTGTAATTGGCAAGGTCCTCCGCATCAAGATATTTCTTAAGGTCAGCCCTCCTGTCCTCCTCGACATATCCCTCGAGTATCTCGCGGTAGATCTCCTCATCACCCGCACAGTATTCCAACCCAACTTCCTGGTTCAGAAAATCAAAACCTTCCATTTCTACCTCTGCTTCCCGCAGGATTTTCCTGCTGCTTTTTGTTACAAACAATGATAAATGTGAGCGGAACAAAAATCAATACATTTATTTGCCGCCGCGTGATTTTTCCGCACTGACTTTTTCGGCGTACCTGACAGAGCCCATCGCGTCCTTCGAGTATGCGTCGGCGCCGATCTTATCGGCGTATTCCTGCGTCAGGACGGCACCTCCGACCATGACACGGCACCACGGCGCCTTCTCGTGGACAAGCTTTATCGTCTCTTCCATCGCCGGGACAGTTGTCGTCATGAGAGCGGACAGTCCGCATATGTCCGCCTTCCGGCGGATGACCTCATCGACGACGGTCTGCGGGTCGACGTCCTTGCCGAGGTCAGTCACCTCAAATCCGTAGTTTTCAAGAAGGAGCTTCACTATGTTCTTGCCGATGTCGTGGACATCGCCTTTCACGGTCGCTATGACGATTCGGCATCCGGAGTTCTTCGACTCACCTCCGCCGCCGGCCGCCTTCGCCTTCTCAAGCTCCGCTTTAATTATGACGAATGCCTCTTTTGCGGCCTCTGCGCTCATGAGCAGCTGAGGAAGATATGTCTTCTTTGCCTCGAAACTCTCGCCGACCGCATTGAGCGCGGGAATGACTTCCTCCGAAACTATTTCGAGCGGATCGCGTCCTTCCTCTTTTATCATCGAAGCGGTTATCTTCGATGACATGTCCTTGAGGCCTTTTATTATCGCGCCCGCAAGAGGCGAGATATCCGCTTCGTCTGCATCTTTAGTTTTTTCCGGCGAAGAGCCGGGCTTCGCCCCCGCCGGCACTGCCACAGCGTATTTTTCGTCGTACGAATCCGCAAACCCTATGAAATCCGTGCAGTTGCCGTCAAGGTCGTGAAGTGCCCTGAAGCTGTAATACGCGGACATCATCTCCGGCGCGAAAGGGTTCATGATCGCGGCGGAAAGTCCCCTCTCAAGGGCTGCTGCAAACATCCCGGATGTCACCAGGTTCCTCTTCGGAAGCCCAAAGGAGACGTTGCTTATTCCGAGGGACGCGTGCACGCCGAGCTCATCATGAAGTATCCTCACGCATTCAAGAGTTGTGAGTGCCGCGGTCGTGTCGGCGCTTATCGTCATGCACAGGGGATCGAAGATCAGATCCTTGCGTCCGATCCCGTAGCTTTCGGCAGTTTCGATTATACGCCTCGCAACCTCTATTCTCTCATGAGCCGTTTCGGGTATTCCCCGCTCATCTATCGTAAGTGCCACGACAAAGCCGCCGTATTTTTTTACGAGCGGGAATATGGCCGACATGACTTCTTCCTTGCCGTTCACCGAATTGATCATCGCCTTGCCGTTGTAAGCGCGCAGTGCCGCCTCCATGGCAGCAGGGTCGGATGTATCGATCTGAAGCGGCAGGTCCGTTACTGCCTGAAGTTCTTTGACCGTTTCGGTCAGAAGTGCCGGCTCGTCTATGTCGGGTATTCCGACGTTAACGTCTAATATGTGGACTTTCTCTTCCGCCTGGCGAAGGCCCTCGCCGAGTATGTAGTCCATGTCATGCTCTATGAGCGCCTGCTTGAAGCGTTTCTTTCCCGTGGGATTGATGCGCTCGCCGATCAGTATCGGGTCCTTCCCGAAATAGACCGGATGGGTATATGAACTTACGGCCGAGAGATCTTTGTCCGTAAGAGGCACGGGCTTCAGATCCTGCGCCTTCGCAAGTTCGGTGACTTTCCTAATGTATTCGGGCGTCGTGCCGCAGCATCCCCCAACGACCCTGACGCCGGCCTTCATCTGCATTATTACTTCTTCCGCAAATTCATCGGCGGTGACATCAAACACGGTCTCACCGTTCTCGACCCTCGGAAGCCCCGCGTTGGGTTTAAATACCACCGGAACCGATGCGCAGGAAAGGAATTCCTTCATTACGCCGCGAAGCTGCAATGGGCCGAGCGAACAGTTCGTCCCTATGGCGTCCGCGCCCATCCCCTCGAGCATCGCGGTCATTGCCGCAGGGCTCGCGCCGGTCATGAGCCTGCCCGTAGCATCGAATGCATCGGTGACGATGACCGGAAGGTCACAGGTTTCCTTCACGGCGAGAAGCGCCGCCTTTGTCTCAAGGCAGTCGTTCATGGTCTCTATGGAAACAAGGTCGGCGCCTGCCTCGGCACCGATCTTTACTGCCACGGAAAATGCCTTTACGGCATCCTCGAAATCAAGCTGGCCGTAAGGCTTCAGAAGCTGGCCGAGGGAGCCCATATCAAAAGAGACGAACTTCGGCCTCTTCCTGCTCTCCTCTGATGACTCATCCGAAAGGCGTGCGGCATCGCGGCATATCTTTATCGCCGCAAATATGACCTCGCGCAGCTGCCCCTCATCCGGGAAGCTCATCGGATTGGCGCCGAACGTGTTTGCGTTTACAACGTTCGAGCCTGCGTCAAAATATGACTTCTGTATGTCCGTCACTATCTCGGGATGACGGAGATTGAACATCTCGGGCTTCTCACCGGGTGCAAGGCCGCGCTTCTGCAGGAGCGAACCCATGCCGCCGTCGAGAATGACAAAATTATCCTTAAGAAACTGTCTGAAGTCCATGGGCCCCTCCTACCTGCATATACCGCTGAAAGCTGTTACCGATTTGCTCGGTGACATCAGGAATCCGGCGTCGAGTGTGATGGCCAGATTCTTCGATGCGTTCGTTATCTTAAGCACGTCCGGCTGAAGCGAAAGCGGAAGGTCACCGAATCCGGGCGAAAAGCGCGGACGCAGTTTTTCCGGGTAGGTGCTGCAGAAGCTGTTGCACAGGCTTTCCACGCGCTCAGCGCCGATCGCCTGCATGAACAGTGCCTTTGCCGGATCGAGCTTTGTATATTTCTTGATGAGGCGGTCGATACCGGGACCGACAGTCGCCGCAAATACGACCACGCCTTCGCAGCCGTCAAGGTTCCGGGCAAGGTCGCGGCTCGTTATGCTCATGTGCCGCATGTCGATCTGTCCGGAAACGGTATCGCACGATATCAGCGGAAGGACAGCGTATGACACCCTGTAAGAAAAAGAGGCATAGCTCCTGCACTCGCTTATGCACTCTTCCATCAGGCCGAGCATTGCCTCATCGGTGCAGCCGCTGCACTGTGCATAGCGAAGTATCTCCCGCCGCTCGATCGCGGGCTCTTCAAATGATCTGATACCCTGTCCCGTCATTTTGTCAGTATTTCCGAAAGATTTGCAAATATCGCGGCAGCAACGTCGGGCTTGTTCATCGAATAGACGTGAACCGACTTGATGCCGTTTGCGTAAAGGTCGATGATCTGGTCTGTCGCATATGCGATCCCGGCCTGGCACATGGCTTGCGGATTTTCGCCGAAGGCGTCCACAAGGCTCTTGAAGCGCTGCGGCATGAACGAGCCCGAGAGCTCTATCGCACGCTTTACCTGGCTCGCGTTCGTGATCGGCATGATGCCCGGGATGATGGGGCAGGTGATGCCCGCTTCCCTTATCTTGTACAGGAAATTATAGAACAGGTTGTTGTCGAAGAACATCTGCGTCGTCAGGAACTCGGCGCCGGCATCAACCTTTTCGCGAAGGTGGATTATGTCCTCCTTCTGGTTCGCGCTCTCGGGGTGAACCTCGGGATAACAGGCCGCTCCTATGCAAAAGTCACCGCCATACTCCTTAATGTCGCGGATAAGCTCGACCGCGTGGCGGTAGTCCCTGGTGCTCCTGTCCTTTGCTGCCATCTCCGGCGTTAAGTCGCCGCGAAGTGCCATGATATTGTGTATCCCGGCGTTCTTCATGTCCTCTATGCGCTCCCTGACCGTCTCCTTCGTGGAGTTCACGCAGGTCAGATGGGCAAGGCTTATGACGCCGTGCTTTTCTTCTATGCTCCTGGCTATATTGAGCGTGTACCTGCTCGTGCCACCTCCCGCGCCGTATGTGACGGACATGAAGGAGGGCCCCAGCTCTGCGATCTTCCTTGTCGCAGCCTCGACGCTGTCATATTTGTCATCAGTCTTGGGCGGGAACACCTCAAACGACATCCTGTTCCCATCCTGCTTTAAAATATCCGATATCTTCATTTCATACCACCTTCTGCTAAAACTTCATGCCGTCCCATCCACGGGAACACTTAATTATAAAGCATCTGCCGCATAAAATCCACCCGCAAGTCCTGTCCGGGAACAATTGACCGCCGCGGCAAGTTCTGATACATTTTTGTTGGACCGAAGATCGGCAAAAATCATTTATGCGAGGCATGACATGGAATATAAGGCAGAACACATAGTATACGGATGCGACTACAATCCCGAACAGTGGAAAAACGACAAAAGGATCTGGGACGAGGATGTGCGGATGATGAAGCTCGCGCACATAAACAGCGCAACGCTCGGCGTGTTTTCTTGGGCGATGATCGAGCCGGAAGAAGGCGTATATGACTTTGCATGGCTCGATGAGATAATCGATAAGCTGTGGTCCGATGGCATTTCGGTGATCCTCGCCACACCTTCGGGCGCAAGGCCGGCATGGCTCGCCCGCAAATATCCCGAGGTGCTTCGCGTGAGCGAGGACGGGATCAGAAATGAATTCGGCGGCAGGCACAACCACTGCCTGACCTCCCCCGTATACCGCGAAAAGGTTCAGAACATCAACAGGCGGCTTGCCGAGCGTTACGGGAAGCACCCTGCACTCAAGATGTGGCATATATCTAACGAATACGGCGGCGAATGCCACTGCAGCCTCTGCCAGGCGGCTTTCCGCGGATGGCTTCGCGAACGCTATGACAACGATCTTGACCT